>NZ_JBDIVO010000261.1:0-6533 GCF_039794385.1 Methylocaldum sp.
TTGCCGACCTACAACCGTGTCGCCCCGTAGGTCGGGAATCCTTTCCCGACGCCACCTGCCGACCGAGCGTCTTCGTCGGCAAAGGGTTGCCGACCTACAACCGTGCCGCCCGGTAGGTCGGGAATCCTTTCCCGACGCCGCATCCCGACCGAGCGTCTTCGTCGGCAAAGGGTTGCCAACCTACGAAGGTTTGAGTCGATCTATCCTGACTGTAGGCGCCAACGACTTCCGCCGGGCACGTTTCAGTCGTCGAAATCCGTTCCGGAATCCCAGCCGGCAAGCCCCTCATCCAGAAACCGGAAAATGGCCGGATTCCCGCAACCCGCGGCATTGAAGCGCAGCCAGGGCGAGGCTTCCTGCTGAGGTCTGAACAGGGCGCCCGGTGCCAGCATGATGCCCTGCTTGGCCGCCGCCGCGGCCAGCGACGTGGCATTCTCGGACGCATCGCGGCGAGCCCAGATGAACAGTCCGTCCTCCGCGTCCTGGTAAATTTCCAGCCCGCTGCTTTCGAGGTTTCTGACCGCCTCGCCGCGCGCCTTGCGGAGGCGTGAGCGCAGTTTTTCCAGGTGTTTCCGGTAATAGCCATCGGTAAGGAGTTCGTAGACCAGCCGCTCGTCGATTTCCGAGGTGGTCAGGCTGGTCAGGAGCTTGAGATCGGTGAGGCTCTCGGCGATTTCATACTTGCAGGCCAGGAAGCCGACCCGGAGACTTGCGGAAACGGTTTTCGAAAAACTGCTGACGAACAGCACCCGCTCCAGCTGATCGAGCGTCGCAAGGCGCGTCGCCTGTCCGGTCAACAAATCGCCGTAGATATCGTCCTCCACGATCATCAGATCGTAGCGCTCGGCCAGTTGCAAAACCCGGTAGGCCACCGCCTGGGTAATGCTGACGCCGGTCGGGTTGTGGAGCAGCGTGTTGGTGAAAAACACCTTGGGCCGGTGCTCCTCGATGAGGCTTTCCATCGCGGCGGTATCCGGCCCCTGAGTAGTCCAGGGTACGCCGACCAGCCGCGCCCCCGAAAGCTTCAGGTAACCGAACAGGGTGTAATAGCCGGGATCGTCCACCAGCACGGCGTCGCCCGGTTTGACGAACAGCCGGCTGATCAGGTCCAGGGCATGAGTGGCCCCGCGGGTGGTGACGATCTGCCGGGGAGAGCAGCCGATGCCCTGATCGTCGAGCCGCCGCGCCAGCAGGGACCGCAGCGGTTCGTAGCCGGCCGGCAGACCGTATCCGGTCAGATAGGTGCCGCTCTTGCGGGCGAGGGTGCGGAGGCTGCGCTGAATGCCCTCGCCGTCCATCCATTCGCCGGGCAGCCAGCCGGCGCCGGGCATGGCGATGTGCGGCTGTTCCTGCAAGGCGTTGCGGAGCAGCCAGAGCACGTCCATGGCCCGCTCGAGCCGGCAGGACTGATTCACCGCAGCGCCGGATTCCGAGCGTTGAGCCACGTAAAAACCCGACCCCTGCCGGGATTTCAGATAGCCCATCGCCACCAGCCGGTCGAAGGCCTGGACCACGGTGAACTTGCTGACCCGGTGCTCGTTCGCGAAATGCCGGATCGACGGCAGGCGCGCGCCGGGCCGCAAGGCGCGCTCGTCGACGCGCTGCTTGATGCCCGCCACGATCTGTTCGATCAAGGGCCGGCTGTCGTGGGGATCGAGGTTGAGGGAATTCATGATTGTTATGGCTCCGCGACCGGTACAGGATGGCCGAACGGATCGTCAACTGTATCTGTATTGTCCGCCGGCGGCAATTTATTGTACGGCCACCACGCTACGAAAACACGCTCGGGGAATCGGTTGTCATGCAGTCGAACACGTCGAAGATACGCCGGGGTTGGCTTCTCGCTATTTTGGGAATTGCCGGCTTCAGTCTGACCTTGCCCGCAACGCGCGTCGCCGTCCTGCATCTCGATCCCTGGTTCGTTGCCTTTGGACGCGGCGTACTTGCGTCTGGACTGGCGGCAATCGCTTTGCTGGTCACCCGGCAACCTTGGCCGAAGCGTCATCAGCTTCGAGGCTTAGCCTTGGTCGCATTGGGGGTCATCATCGGCTTCCCGGTGCTTTCGGCCTGGGCCATGCGCGAACTGCCGGCGTCCCACGGCGGCATCGCGCTTTCGGTCACGCCCTTGGCCACGGCCTGTTTCGGCGCGTGGTTGGCGGGCGAGCGGCTGCCCGGACGCTTTTGGATCGCGGCGCTGATCGGTGCGGCCGCGGTGTTCGCGTTCGCCTTCGAAGCCGGGGGCGGCAGCCTTCGCTCGGGCGATCTCTGGCTGTTCGTGGCGTCTTTGCTGGCCGCGCTCGGTTATGCCGAGGGCGCCAGGCTGACCCGCATTCTGGGGGGCTGGCAGGTGATCAGCTGGGCCCTGGTGCTGTCGGTGCCTTGGTTGCTGGGACCGCTGTGCTGGATCATGGCGCATACCGATCTCTCGGCGCCGTTCGACGCTTGGGCCGGGTTCGCTTATGTCGCCGTGGTCAGCCAGTTCCTGGCATTCATATTGTGGTATCGCGGTCTGGCCGTGGGCGGTATCGCAAAGATCGGCCAGATACAACTGCTGCAGCCATTCCTGACCTTGGGCGCCTCCGCGTTATGGCTGGGGGAGGCGTTGAGCGGTTCGCTGCTCGGCGTGGCTGCCGTCGTAGTGACAAGCCTTTGGGTCAGTCAGCACTCTCCGATGCGGCAGTCGGCGGAAATCAAGCGCGAAGGCCGCCGAATTCGCCATTCAATGACATTACGGACCGAGAAAAATCAAATCTTAATGAGGAACGATCATGAAGCTTTATGACATGGAATTATCGGGTAACTGCTACAAGATAAGGCTGTTTTGTTCATTGTCAGGGGTGAACTACGAATCCATACCCGTCGACCTGATGAAGGGGGAACACAAGCAGGCGGCCTTCCTGGCCTTAAATCCGCGCGGCCAGGTTCCGGTGCTGGACGATGCCGGCACCGTCGTATGGGACTCCATGGCGATTCTGGTGTACCTGGCCAGAAAATACGGGGGCGAACGGTGGCTCCCTACCGAGGCGGAAACGATGGCCAGGGTCATGCAGTGGCTGGCCTTGTCGGAAAACGAAATCCTGTACGGGCTTGCACGGGCTCGGGCGGTAACCAAATTCAACCGTCCCTGGGATCTGGCGCAATGCCAGGATCTGGGAAGATCCGGATTGGGCGTCATGGAGAATCATCTCGAAAAAAATCGATGGCTCGCCGCCGACCACCCAACCATAGCGGATATCGCCTGTTATCCGTACGTCGCTCTCGCTCCGGAAGGCGGCGTCGTACTGGACGAATTTCCACACATCGGGCAATGGATCGCACGCATCCGGTCCTTGCCCGGTTACGTGGGCATGCCCGGTCTCTGATAGTCCATTCGGCATTTGAATGAACATTTATTGTGGTGGCTCAGCGGAGCGTAACCCACCGACTCAAGGTGGCTTGGTCGAGCCGTTAGGCCGGGAAAGGATTCCCGGCCTATTAAACCAATATTTTTCGGTTTGGCGTAGCGCGCGAAGTAGGTCGGCAATCCCTTGCCGACGCAGCCCGTCGGCGGGAGCTCTGTCGGCAAAGGATTGCCGACCCACGCATCTCCGATGCTCGCCGCCAAGCCGCAATAAAAAACACTCTAGGAAGGCAAAGAATCCATGCGTATCCCCATCTATCAGATCGATGCATTCACCGATCGCCTGTTCGGCGGCAACCCGGCCGCCGTGTGCGTGCTCGGTCGCTGGCTCGACGATTCCGCGCTGCAATCGATTGCCGCGGAAAACAATCTTTCCGAGACCGCTTTCCTGGTCGGCGGGAACGGGCGTTACAGCTTGCGCTGGTTCACGCCCACGGTCGAGGTGGACCTGTGCGGCCACGCGACTCTGGCCGCGGCCCATGTGGTGTTCCGGGAAATGGAGCCGGCCTTGCGGGAAGTGATCTTCGACAGCCGCAGCGGCGAGCTCCGGGTTCGCCGCGAGAACGAGTTCATGACGCTGGATTTTCCGGCGAGTCACGGCATGATTTGCGATTGCCCGGACCTCCTGGCCGAAGGGTTGGGACGCAATCCCCTGGAAGTCCTGCGCGGCGCCATGTACCTTTGCGTTTTTGCCGACGAAGAGGACATACGCTCCTTGCAGCCCGACTTCTCGGCTTTGGCCAAGCTCGACCTCATGGGCGTCATCGTCACGGCGCCGGGCCGCTCGGTGGATTTCGTTTCGCGCATGTTCGCACCCAAGGTCGGCATTCCGGAAGATCCGGTGACCGGCGCGGCCCACTGCCTGCTGACGACCTACTGGGCGGAGCGCACCGGGAAAACCCGCTTCTCCGCGAGACAACTGTCCAGCCGGGGCGGCGAACTGGAATGCGAACTGCGGGGGGAACGCGTTCTCATCTCGGGCCGGGCCGTAAAATACCTGCAAGGCGAAATACTGCTTCAATCCTTTACCGAGGAATCAACGATCCCATGACGCTTCGATTGTCCCGCCGTGCCGAGCGGCTCACCAGTTCCCTGATCCGCGACATCCTGCAAGTCACCCAGCGGCCCGGCGTGATTTCCTTCGCCGGCGGATTGCCCGCGGACGAACTGATGCCGTCCCTGGATTTCGAAGGCCTCGCCGACGACTACCGCCAGTACGGCCCCAGCGAAGGCGAACCTGCCTTGCGGAGCCTGATCGCGCAGAACCTGTCCACATTGGGGGTGGATTGCAACGCGGATCGGGTGCTGGTGACATCCGGCTCGCAGCAGGGCATCGACCTGGTCGGGAAGCTGTTCGTCGACGAAGGCTCGCAGGTCTTGCTGGAAGCGCCCACCTATCTCGCCACGATCCAGGCGCTCGGCGTGTACGGCGCGGAATTCGAAGGACTTCCGCTGTCCGCCGACGGCGTCGATCCGGATACGTTGCGCCTGGCCATAGACCGTCGCCGACCGGCTTTCGTCTATTTGATCCCGACTTTCCAGAACCCTTCCGGGTATTGCTACTCGGACGAAGTCCGGCGCGCGGTAGCCCAGGTTCTGGACGAAACCGGCGTGCCCCTGATCGAAGACGATCCGTACCGGGACCTGGTCTACCAGACGGTCGACCGTACCCCGATCTGCGCCTATCTGGAACGGGCGCCCTGGGTTTATCTCGGGAGCTTTTCCAAGATCACCGCGCCGGGCCTCAGGGTGGGCTATCTCGCTTCGTCGCCGGAACTCTTCTCCGGACTGGTGCGGCTGAAGCAGTCGAGCGATCTGCATACCAACCGCATCGGCCAGGCCTGGCTCACGCGGTTTCTGAGCTCGGCCGGGTTCGACGAACACATGGCGCGGATGATCCGGGTCTACGGGGAACGGCGCGACGCCATGCAGGCCGCCCTCCTGCGCCATTTCGAGGGGCTCGCCGAGTGGCGGGCGCCTGCCGGCGGCCTGTTCTTCTGGCTGCGTCTGACCCGCGAGTGCGATACCCTGGCGGCGCTCCAGGCGGCCCTCACGCGCGACGTGGCGTTCATGCCGGGCGAACCGTTCTTTCCCGCAAGAGACCAGCGTTACCCGGCCTTGCGCCTGAACTTTAGCCATGCGGCTCCGGAAAACATCGAGCGGGGCATCGGCCTGATCGCGGAAATTCTGGGGGAAATCACCGACCGCGGTGGAAACCGCACGAACAGCCCGTCCTTGTCCGTCTGAACTTTTTTCATCGAAAAGGAGTTGTCTTTCATGAATCTGACCCTGGTCATCGGCAACAAGAATTATTCCTCCTGGTCGCTGCGCCCCTGGCTGTTTCTGAAACACCACGGCATTCCCTTCGAAGAGGTCCGGATTCCCCTCTATCGAGAAGACACGGCAAGCCGCATCGCCGCCTATTCGCCGTCCGGAAAAGTGCCCGTACTGGTGAACGATGGGGTTACTGTCTGGGATTCCCTGGCCATACTCGAATATCTGGCGGAACGCTTCCCGAAGACCGGCGGATGGCCTGAAGCTCTTTCCGACCGGGCAAAGGCCCGCTCGCTCGCGGCGGAAATGCACGCGGGCTTTCAGGCCTTGCGCATACATTGCAGCATGAACTGCCGGCGACAACCGGTTGCCAAGGAATTGCCCGAGGACGCTCAAAAGGACGTCGCCCGAATCGGGCAAATCTGGCAGGACTGCCGGGAGCGGCACGCGAATGACGGTCCTTGGCTGTTCGGCCGCTTCACCGTCGTCGATGCCATGTACGCACCGGTGGCCTTGCGTTTTTGGACCTATCGGCTCGATGCAGGTCCCGTGGCGCAGGACTACGTGAATACGGTGCTCGGCCATCCTGCCATGGTTGAATGGATCGAGGCCGGCAAATCGGAAACCGAGGTCATCCAGGCGTTCGAGGAATGAAAACGAGGATTTGGCTAGCGTTGCTGGCGGTTTATTTCGTTTGGGGCTCGACCTATCTGGTGATCCGCTTCGCGGTGGAAACGCTTCCGCCGTTTCTGTCGGGCGGGCTCCGCTTCCTCGTTTCGGGCGCGATCCTGCTGATCTGGCGACGCGCGGCCGGAGATGCCATGCCGACCCTTCGCCAATGGCGATCGGCAGCCATCGT
>NZ_JBDIVO010000262.1:0-6524 GCF_039794385.1 Methylocaldum sp.
GCCGACTCGCCCTTCGCCCGCCGCGCCGACCCGCCCGATGAGAGACGCATCGCGCCCCAAAGGATGGGCGTGCAGCACATCCATCGCCCGGCCTACGGCGCTCGCCGGAACGAAAAGGACCATGCGGCCTTCGGTGGCCACGTAGAGCGGGTCGAAACCGAGGATTTCGCAGGCGCCCCGCACCGGCGTGGCGACCGGTATGGCGTCCTCGTTCAGCTCCATGTCGAACCCGGCATCCCTGGCTAGCTCCAGCACCGCCGCCGCCAACCCGCCGCGGGTCAGATCGCGCAGGCAATGCAGCTCGACGCCGGCCGCCAGCAATTGCATCACGAGGCCGGACAGGTCCGCGCAATCGCTTTCGACGGCGGTTTCGAAGCCCAGCCCTTCCCGCTCGGCGATGATCGCGACGCCATGGCGGCCGATGTCGCCGCTCAGCAGGATCGCATCGCCTTCCCGAATGCCGGCGGGGGCTATTTGCAGGTCATGTTCGATCAGGCCGATGCCGCTGGTCGCGATGTACAGCCCGTCCCCCTTGCCGTTTTCGACCACCTTGGTGTCGCCGGTGACGATCGCCGTTCCCGCCGCCTGCGCCGCGGCGTTCATGCTGGCCAGAACGCGCGCCAGATCATCGACCGGAAAACCTTCCTCGATCACCAGCGCGGCGCTCAGGAACAAGGGTTTCGCACCGCTCATCGCGAGATCGTTCAAGGTGCCGCACACCGCCAGCTTGCCGATGTCGCCGCCGGGGAAGAACAGCGGCTTGACCACGTAGCCGTCGGTGGTGAAGGCCAGCCGCTTACCGCCCACGTCCAAGACCGCGCTGTCGTGGCGCTGGTCCAGGTGCGGGTTGGCGAAGGCCGGGCGCACCAGGCGCTCCAGCAATTGCTGCATCAGCCGCCCGCCTCCGCCGTGGGCCATGACGATCTGGGCGTACTGGCCTATGGGCGCCGGGCAAATCAACCGGGTGTCGTCGCTCATGGCTTCAGGCGGCATCGCGGCGGTAGCGGTAATAAGCGGCGCAGGCGCCTTCCGACGAAACCATGGTTGCGCCCAGGGGATGTTCCGGGGTGCAGGCCGTACCGAAGGCGGGACACTCGAAGGGTTTCAGCCGCCCGGTCAAGACCTCTCCGCTGCGGCAGGGACCGGCGCTGGCAGTCTTCCGAACAGATAGCTCGAAGCGGCGCACCGCATCGAAATCGGCAAACTCGGGACGCAGTCCCAGGCCGCTGTCTGCGATGGCGTCCAGGCCGCGCCAGCTCAGTGTGACGGGTTCGAAAACTTGCTCCATCAGCGCCTGGGCCGGTCGATTGCCCTCCCGGCTCACCGCACGGCCATAGCGGTTCTCAACTTCGGCGCGCCCCTCTTCCAATTGCTCCACGCAGCTCAGGACGCCGCGCAGGATGTCCAGGGGCTCGAACCCGGTCACCACGATGGGCGCGCGAAAACGGGCGGCTATGGGCTCGTATTCGGTGTAGCCCATCACCGCACAAACGTGGCCCGCCGCCAGCAGACCGTTGACCCGGTTGTCGGGCGCCGATAACAAGGTTTCCACCGCGGGCGGCACCCTCACGTGGGCGACCAGCAAGGAAAAGTTCTTGATTCCGAAGCGCTGCGCCTGCAACACGGCCATCGCAGTCGTCGGCGCGGTGGTTTCGAAACCCACGGCGAAGAACACCACCTGGCGCTCCGGATTTTCCCGGGCCAGATTCAGCGCATCCAGAGGCGAATAAACCATGCGCACGTCGCCGCCGCGGGCCTTGACCGTCAACAGATCATGACGAGAGCCCGGCACCCGCAGCATGTCGCCGAAGGAACAGAAGATGACGCCGGGGCGGGCCGCCAGCTCCAGCGCTTGATCGATGATCGCCTCCGGGGTCACGCAAACCGGGCAGCCGGGGCCGTGGATCAGGCTCAGCGACGGCGGCAGCAAGCGGTCCAGGCCGTGCTTGACGATGGAATGGGTCTGCCCGCCGCAGACTTCCATCAGTGTCCAGGGCTGGGTCTGCCGGCGCGCGATGGCGTCGGCCAGGGCCTTGACCGACGCGGCGTCGCGGTATTCGTCAAGATATTTCATCGGTGATGTCCTCCAATGCGGCAATCTCTTTCAGCACCGCCTGCGCCTCGGCCTCGTCCAGGCGCGAAATCGCGAAACCGGCATGAACGATGACGTAATCGCCGACTTCGGCTTCCGGCACATAGGCCAGGTTCACCACCTTGACCACGCCGCCGAAATCGACCCGACCGGATCGCAGCAAGGGATCGTCGGCCTGTTCGATGGAGAGGATCTGACCGGGTACGGCTAGACACATGTGAGAAGCTCCTCGGAAAATGTCGCGGCGGCGATCTGGCCCAGCGCCAGGCCGCCGTCATTGGGGGGTATCTGCTCCGGCCAGTATACCCGCAAGCCGGCATTGCGGAGCCGCTCTGCGCACAGCTCCAGCAGCAGGCGGTTCTGAAAACAGCCGCCGGCCAGGGCGACGGTGGAAATCGGTTCGGCAAGCGCGACGTCGGTAATGGCGGCCGCAAGGCTGGCGTGAAACCGAAAGGCGAGAACGGCCGCCGGCACGCCGGCCGCGTGGTCGTCCAACAGCGCCCGGAACAAGGGACGCCAGTCCAGCCGTTTCGGCTCGCCGTCGATCACGGGCATCGGATAAGTCGTCCCGTCGCCCTCCCCGCTTTGCTCCGCAGAGGCCTCCAGCGCCATCGCCGCCTGCCCCTCGAAGCTGACGTCCTGACACAGTCCCAAAAGACTCGCGGCCGCGTCGAACAAGCGCCCCGCGCTGCTGCACCCGGGCGACCGCGTGCCGGTCTGCAGCAGCCGCAATAACGCAGTCAGATCAGCCGGTTTAAACCGCGGTTCCAGCGTGGCCGGCAAGTAGTCCGGCGTTTGCTCGCCGTGCAGGGCGTACAACACGCTTAGGGCCGATCGCCGCGGGTCCTTGATCGCGCGTTCGCCGCCGGGAAGGCACAGCGGCAGCAGGCCGGCGATGCGGCGATGACCGTCCGGGGCGATGCGCAGGAATTCCCCGCCCCACAGCGTGCCGTCTTCGCCCAGTCCCAAGCCGTCCCAGGTCACGGCCAGAAGCGGCGGCTTCAAACTATGCTCGGCCATGCAGGCCAGCGCGTGGGCAAGATGGTGAGGCACGCGCCGCAGCGGCAGCCCGGCGGCTTCGGCCCAGCGGCCGGCGGCGTAATCGGGGTGCAGATCGCATGCGACCGACCGAGGCGGACGGCCGAACAGGCACGGAAGCAGACCGGCGGTGGCGCGATGGCGATCCAGTGACTCCGCCGTATCGAGATCGCCGAGGTGCTGGCTCAAGATCACGCGCCCGCCGTCCGCATAGGCAACCGTGTTCTTGAGATGCCCTCCGGCGGCCAGGATCGGCGGCGTATCCGCATCCAGAGTCACCGGGCGCGGCACATAACCTCGGGCGCGTCGCAACATCAGGGGCTTTCCGTCGGCGATGCGAAGCACGGAATCGTCCAAAGGCTGCCGTATCGGCCTGTCGTGCACCAGGAAACCGTCGGCGATGCCGGCCAGGCGTTGCTGAGCCTCCTCGGGCGCGATGCAGATCGGTTCGTTGCCCCGGTTGCCGCTGGTACAAACCAGCGGCGCGCCGAAATCCCGCGCCAACAGATGGTGCACGGGCGAGGCCGGTAGCATTAGCCCCAGGTGATTCTGCCCCGGCGCAATGCCGGATGCGATCGACCCGGACGCATCGCGGCGGCGCAGTAGCACGATGGGCGCTGCCGATGACGTCAGCAGCCGCGTTTCAGCGTCGGTCACATCGCAAAGCTCGCGTGCCGCCGCGAGGTCAGCCACCATCAGCGCCAGCGGCTTGTGGGGCCGGTGTTTGCGTTCGCGCAGACGCTGCACCGCTTTTTCATCCGCCGCATCGACCAGCAATTGGAATCCGCCCACCCCTTGAAGCGCCAGCACCTGTCCCTGCCGCAAGCGCTCGACGGCTTGCAACATCGCCTCGTCGCCATGCGCTAGCGTGCGACCGGCGGCGTCCCATAGAGCCAAAGTCGGGCCGCAGTTTGGACAGCAGGTGGTCTGGGCATGAAAACGCCGGTCCGAAGGATCGCGGTATTCCTCGATGCACTCGGCGCAGAGCGGAAAGCCCGCCATGGCGGTACGCTCCCGGTCGAACGGCAAGGCGTCCAGGATGCTGTAGCGGGGGCCGCAGTGGGTGCAGCTGACGAAGGGATAACGGAATCGGCGGTCGCCGGGATCGAACAGTTCCCGAAGACAGTCCGGGCATGGGGCCAGATCCGGCAGAGCGAACGGAGCGACTGCGCCATCCGCACGGCTCGCCGCGACCCGGAAATTTCGCTCGCCGACGGCGGGAACGCTTTCTACGCTGCAATCGACGATGTCGGCCTGCGGCGGGCATTCGCGCTTCAGACGGATTTCGAATGCCGCCAAAGCCGACGCATCGCCTTCCGCCTCGATGATCACCCCTTCCGGGCCGTTGGATACCCGGCCGGCCAAGTCCAGTTCCCGCGCCAGGCGGTACACGAAAGGCCGCATACCCACGCCCTGCACCAGACCGCTCAGCGTCAGCCGCCGGCGCTGCCGTCCGGCCTCGGCGGCAACGCTCAAATCCGCGCCCGAATCGCCGCGGCCTGACGCTCCAGTCCCGCCAGTCGTTCGGCCAACAGCGCCTTGCGGCGTCGTTCCAGCCATCCGTACCACTGGTCCATCCCTTCCCCCGTAGTGGCCGAAACACGGATCGTTTCCACGTCCGGATTGACCTGCTGCAAATAGCCGAGGCAGCGCTCGATGTCGAAACGCAGATAGGGCAACAGATCGATCTTGTTGATCAGGACCAGATCGGCGCGATGGAACATATCCGGGTATTTCAGCGGCTTGTCCTCGCCCTCGGTGACCGAGAGGATGACCACGCGGGCCGCCTCGCCCAGATCGAACATGGCCGGACAGACCAGGTTGCCGACATTCTCGATGAACAGGATGCCGTAATCGGCGGGCTTGAGATCTTGCACGCCATGGCCGACCATGTGAGCGTCCAGATGACAGCCCTTGCCGGTGTTGATCTGCAACACCGGAACGCCGGTGGCGCGTATGCGCTCCGCATCGTTCTCGGTCTGCTGGTCGCCTTCGATCACGCTGACGTCGAACCGCTCCTTAAGATCCGCGATGCTGCGCTCGAGCAGCGTGGTCTTGCCGGACCCGGGGCTCGAAAGCAGGTTCACGGTGAGAATGCCGTGGCCTTCGAAAAATTGCCGGTTGCCTCGGGCATGGGCGTCGTTGCGGCCGAGAATGTCCTGTTCGATGCGAACGATGCGCTCCTGGCTCAGACCGTCGATACTCAGTCCGGCAGCGCCTTGGCCGTGGTGATGATGGTGATGACCATGGTCATGGCCGTGATCGTGGGTATGCTCATGCTCCGAATCGTGGGCGTGAGCGTGATGGTGCTGATCGGCTTCGCCGCAGCCGCAAACGGTACACATGCTTATTCCACCTCCAAATCGAGAATTCTGAATTCCTCGCCCCCGGTCACTTTCAGGCGATGCCCGCCGCATGCGGGACACGGGTCGTAATATTGCGCGATTTCCACCGTACGATCGCAAGCAAAACACCAGGCCAGGCCCGGCGTATCGATGAATTCCAGTTCCGCTCCTTCGGCGATCGTGTCCCGGCTCACCGCTTCGAAGCCGAAGCCCAAGGCTGCACGATCGACCCCCGCGAGAGGGCCGACTAACAGTCTGACCTTCCGCACCCGCGCAAAGTGCTGCTTGCTTGCTTCGGTCTCCAGGATATCGATGATGCCTTGGCAGAGGGATAGCTCGTGCATGTCAAAACAAAGGGGTTGGGACGGGCCGTTCGGCCGGCTCCAGAATCAGCCGATGGTCGACGCAAGGGTCCACGACCCGCAAAAACGCTTCGATCCGTGCCTTGGCCGAATCCGCATCGCCGACCGCCGCGCCCAGCAGCGCCCGGTATACCAGGCCGCGGGGATGAAAATTCCAGTCCGTCGGCGCCAGAATACGATAATCGCAAACGCGACCGTCGGCCACCTCGACGCGATGTATGAGGCGGCCCCGTGCCGCCTCGGTTTGCGCGACGCCGATACCGCCGGTACGACCCGGCAGCGAGCCGGGTTCGATCGGCGCAAGCTGTTCGATACCCTCGATCAAACTGCGGACCAGCGAGTTCAATTCGACCATCCGCGCCAGCATGCGGGTGAACAAGCCCTTGCCGTAAACCGCCAAGGCCTCCCGTATCAGCGGGGCCGAACTCTGGCGGACCAAACAGCCGGTCTCGCGCGGTAGCTCGTCCCATTCCGGACATGTCGGACTCACGCGCATCGATCCCGGTCCGAGCGCCGCTTTCAGCATCGGATCGGAGAATGCCGGCAGCGCATCCACTGCGCAGCGGCCGAAATCGGGCCAGCCGGGCTGTAATGCGGGTCGCATCCACGCCACTGCCGCGCATGTATCGTGCTCCAGCCAATGCCGGACCGCTTCCAGGTCTGGCTGCGGCGTATGCCACAGACCGC
>NZ_JBDIVO010000263.1:0-6516 GCF_039794385.1 Methylocaldum sp.
CCGGCTCCTGGAAGTGCGCGAAACGCGCCGACCAATTTTCTGCGACAAGGAATCTCGCCGGTCGTGATCGGTGCGGTTCGTCCACCCGCTGCACCCTACAGGTGTAGATATAGGTCGGCAGTCCCTTACCGACGAACCCGTTGCGTCGGCAAGGGATTGCCGACCTACTTGGCGGCGCAGACGTAGGTCGGCAATCCTTTGCCGACGACTGCCCTTTCAAATCCAATACTTCGCGAACAGAACCAAATGCGCCAGAAAGCGCTGCCATAACGGCCGGTTCGGGTAAGCCTCGGGCGATATTTCCTTGGAGTGCTTCAAATCCCTTAGAAACGCAGACGCCAGGGCTGCCTTCGTACCGGCTTGACGCAGCACGTAATCGACTTCCAGATCGTGCCGTAGACTCCGCGAATTCATATTGCTCGAACCCACCGTCATCCACTCGTCGATAATGATGGTCTTGGCGTGCAGAACGCCCGGCTGATACTCGTAAATTTTCACCCCGTGATCCAGCAGACTGCCGTAGAACGTCGCCGAGGTCCATGGCATGAAAAAGATGTCGGATATCGACGGGAGAATGATGCGAACGTCGACCCCTCGCTTCGCGGCTCGGTTAATCTCGTGCAGAAGACGCTCGTCCGGAACGAAATACGCGTTGGTGATCCAGATTCGCCGCTTGCTTCGGCCGATCCGCCGCAGGAGCTCCCTCGTGCGCGCGCGGCGCTGGCGCCGGGTGTCGTTCAGACGGAAGGGAGACCGCAGTGACGTTCGGTGTCGGAGAGGATGCCAGCGCCAAGGATTCCATGCGCGCCGGAACGCCTGTTCGAGCGGCCGGGTGTCGATGTTCTCGATGCGAACCGCCGTGTCCCTCCATTCTTCGCCGCCGTGCGCGACCGGAAGATGTAGCGCGCAGACATTGAAACTGCCGATCCAGGCGATCCTTCGATCTATTGTGCAGACCTTCCGGTGATTGCGGTTGTTGAGCCGGGTCAATAGCTGCAAGAATCGCGGCGGCACCGCCCGGCCACCCGCCATGTGCCGCCAATGACGGAAAAACCACGGAATCGGATGGAATATCCGGAACGGAAATCCCGACTCCTCGAGCGCGGCGAGCAAGCGGCCTCCGGCAAGCGGCAGTCCCACGCCATCCACCAGGAAGCGGACTCTGACACCCCGCTGATGGGCATGGCTCATCGCGGCAATGAAGGCGCGCCCGACGGCGTCCAGTTCGAAAATATAGGTCTCGAGCTGAACCTCCCGGACGGCCGCGTTGATGTCGCGCACCAGATCGATGAAAAATTCATCCCCTCGAACGTAAAGCCGCTCCTCCACCGGCGATTCCGTCTCGGCATCGGGCCGATAGACAGCGGCGGACCCCGGCTTGAGCTCGGCAATCGATGAAACGGTATGGGGGTTGCTCCTAATTTTCTTCACTTGACGAAAACGTGCTTATGACACACTCCCGATAAGTTTGGCGCCGGGTCCACGCAAGGGCGTGCTAGAGAGCATGTTCCGGTTTGGCGTAGCGCCCGAGGTAGGTCGGCAATCCCTTGCCGATAAAGTCCCTGGCCAAGCCGGCCTGTCGGCAAGGGATTGCCGACCTACGAACCGGCACCGCGAGGTAGGTCGGGAATCCTTTCCCGACGCAGCGTCCCGACATGCAACTCCGTCGGCAAGGGATCGCCGACCTACACAATGCTCGTCCACCAGCAAAAAACCATATCCGATTAGACCCAGCCCGCTCTATAACGTCGTCCCGATAGACGTTCTCAGAAAATCCCTGAACTCCGGCAAGGCGCGGATCGGTGCGAGGCATGTCATGCCCGAACACGCATAAGCAATTTCCCCCGTCTCCGCCTTGCGTTCGGCCAAAGTGCCGGACAAGGACTTTTCCTCGGCGGGTATCGCGAACACCAGGCGCTGCGCGCCGGCAGCCGGCGCATCACGGACCGCATCGATCCACGGCCGAAAAGCTTCCGGCCTTCCTCGCAGCACGATGAATTGCGGCGGATATAGCCAATCCAGCATGGCATTCAGCAAGGCACCGTGGGCATGGGGATATTGGCGCACCGACGGCATCGCGGCCCGCAGCGTACGTTCAGCGGCTTCGGTGTAGCGGTACTCGCCCACCAAATGGCCGAGGCGCAGCAAGGCCAGCGCAGCAACGCCGTTACCCGAAGACATCGATTCGTCCATGAGCGTTTTCGGCCGCTGGATCAGTTCTTCGTGATCGTCCGAGGTGAAGAAAAATCCGCCTTGTTCCCGGTCTTCGAAACGGGCGAGAAGCTGGTCGGCCAGCTTCGAGAGCCAATCGAGGCGCTCCGTTCGCCACTCGCATTGCAGGAGTTCCAGACCGGCGTCGAGCAGAAACGCGTAGTCGTCCAAATACCCATTCAAATGGGCTCTGCCATCCTTGTAAGTCGCCAGCAGCCGGCTTTCCTCGACACATAGCTCCCGGCGCAGAAACTCGAAGGCCCGGTCCGCCGCGTCGATCCAATCCTTCCGCTCCAGCAACCGGCCGGCGGAAGCCAGTCCCTTGATCATCAAGCCGTTCCAGGCCGTCAGCACCTTGTCGTCGCGTCCCGGCGTGATCCGCTTTTCGCGAGCCTGGAATAGGGTAGCGCGCGCGGATGCCAGTCGGCGTTCGGCTTCCGCCTGATCGATGCCCAAACGGGCGGCCACCTCCCGAAGCGGCGTTTCCACGTGCAGATGCCAATGGCCCTCGAAATTGGGGCTTCGATCCAGACCGTAATGGAGCTCCACGACCGCATATTCCTCGGACGAAAGAAGGTCTTTTATTTCCGCCCGATTCCAAACGTAATACTTGCCTTCCTCACCCTCGGAATCCGCGTCCAGACTCGAATAGAAACCGCCTTCAGGCGATTGCATCTCCCGTACGGCCCATTCCGCCGTCTCCTCCAAGACCTTCCGGAACAAAGGATCTTGGGTCGCTCGCCAAGCCTCGGCATACAGAGCCAGAAAAACGCCGTTGTCGTACAGCATTTTCTCGAAATGGGGGATTTCCCAAGCGGCGTCTACCGAATAGCGGGCGAACCCGCCGCCGATGTGATCGTAAATCCCGCCTTCCGCCATCTTGGTAAGAGTCGTCGTCACCATGCGAAGAGCGGATGCATGCCCGTTCGGGTTCCGGCCCCATAAACGCAGCAGAAATTCGAGATTGGACAATTGGGGAAACTTCGGCGCATCGCCGAATCCGCCGTTGACGCTGTCGAAATTGGCTTCCAACTCGCGCTCCGCCCGGATAAGGACACCGGCATCCGGAGCTTCCGAGCCTTCTGCTTGTCTAATGGATTGCAGGATGTCGGCAAAAGACTTGCCGTGGTCCTCGAGATCTTGTTTGTGTCGGCGATAGTATTCGGCAACCTGGGCCAGCAAGGAACGGAATGCCGGTAACTGATAGCGAGCGGTATTCGGGAAATAGGTGCCGCCGAAGAACGGTAACTGATTGTGCGGATTGAGAAACATGGTCAGCGGCCAGCCGCCGGGACGGCGGGCGATAATTTGATGCGCTAGCTGATAGATCTTGTCCAGATCCGGCCGTTCCTCGCGATCCACCTTGATGTTGACGAACAGCTCGTTCATCACCGCCGCGGTCGCCTCGTCCTCGAACGATTCATGAGCCATCACGTGGCACCAGTGGCAGGCCGAATACCCGATGGACAGCAAGATCGGTTTGTCTTCCTTGCGGGCTTTTTCGAGCGCCTCGTCGCCCCAAGGGTACCAGTCGACCGGATTGTCGGCATGTTGCAGCAAATAGGGACTGGTTTCGGAACTCAGACGGTTTCTGTGAATGGAGTCCATGAGACTGCACCTTTTCTGGCGCCGGGGTACGGCGGGTTAATTTTCATTTATAGGGACGGTTGCCACCGGTCCGTCATTCAGGCTTGTGGCAGGCTTTTACCTTAACACTAGTTTGACACTCGATCAGCGGAAGAATCATCGTGGCTACGACATCATTTCCTTCTTACGGAGAGCCACCTTTATTCGTTGCCCATCCGGCGAAGCGATCAACGCGTACGTTTCCGTTCGCCACGCCATTCGACTTCGTCGGGAATTTGCGGACGGCCGAGGGAGCGACCATCCGCTACGGTATCGCTCGCCCCGCCCATGCGTTGAAACGGGGATCCGTGCTGCTGCTTCAGGGCCGCGCCGAATGTCTGGAGAAATATCGCGAAATCGTCGAAGGCCTTACCGCCAGGGGCCTTTATGTTTATTCGTTCGACTGGCACGGACAGGGGATGTCGGACCGCTTCTCGAAAGGTCGGAAAAAAGTCGACGTGACATCCTTCGACGATTATCTGGAAGACATCGCCTTGTTCATCCGGGAAGTGTGGTGCGTTCCGGAAGCCAACCGATATGTCATCGCCCATTCCACCGGCGGGCATGTCGCCTTGCGGTTCATGGCCGAACGGCGCTTGAAAGTCGACGGCGCACTGCTTTGCGCGCCCATGATCGACCTCAAAACCAAGGGCTGGCCGCGCTGGTTCGCGCCCATACTGGTCGGCGCCGTCGCCGGCATGGGATTCGCGGACTTACAGGCCCCCGGGGAACGGCATCATCTCCCGTCATTGCGGCGGTTTGAAGGCAATGCCCTGACCAGCGATCCCGAACGCTTCCGGGTTTTGCCGGAACTCGTCAAATCCAATCCGCTGCTGGAGCGCCGCGGCGCGACGTATCGCTGGGTGCGTTCGGCATTCGCCTCGATCGCCAAGCTCAATGCTCGCGGAATCCCCGAGTCCATCGACGTGCCCGTGACCATCCTGATCGGCGACGACGACCGGATCGTCGATGCCGACGCGGCAAAACGCTTCGCGCGCCGACTGCCGAACGGACGGCTGCAGCTATTGAAAGGAGCACGCCACGAAATCATGATGGAAAGAAACGCGATCCTGAAGCGTTTCTGGCGCGCGGTGGACACTATGACCGAAAGGGGCCGGGCGGGGTTGCCAACTGTCCGCGGGGGCAATGGCATGGTGAAGAAGGTTCGTAATGCGTCCGCTAAGACGGACGTCCCGAAACCTGCCTGCCGATCGTAGGGTGGGTTAGGTGCGCGTCCATCCATCCGCGTGTCGCTCGGCGAGTCAGGCGCGCACCGTAACCCACCAAAGCGAAGCGGCAAGGCCATCGAACGTTGCTCCGGTGGGTTACGGCGCACGCGAAGCGCCGTGATCCACGGCCGGTCGACGCCGGAGTGCGCCTAACCCACCCTACGAAACCCCGGTCTTTCCTGGCTCCCAAGCTCTCGCTGCGGAGCCCTACCTCAGAGGCTCTAGCTTCAAGATATGGGGTCCCAAACAGGAGTTTAGAGCGTTTTCCGAGTCGGTGTAAGGGATTCGGATATGTAGGTCGGCAATCCCTTCCCAATCGCAAACGGCATCTCTGGGAGCGCCAGAGCTGCCCTTCCGACAAAGCCCTTCGCCGAGCCGATACGTCGGCAAGGGATTGCCGACCTACGTTCCCCCCTCCTGGCACGAATCCGTACACCGGGATGGAAAACGCTCTAAGTACATTCAGGGAAGTCTTGCGGCATAGGCAACCTGCAGGACAACCCCGCCAATCAAGCCAATCTGTCGAGATTCCGCAAATATTTGCGGAATGTACTTAGCCCGGATATTTCACCAAGAAGAGGTCGGCACAGCGTTGAAATCCCCATAAAATCAAATTGCGAAATCAATTTCGTGGGGAGCTGTGCCGATGCCAAAGCGTACCGCGGAAACGATAGAATTTGGGCGTCTCGGACGCCGGGTGATCGAGGCGAATTTTTCGGGGGGTGCCGTCAGTTCGGATGGCGGGTTGCGGCTGTTGCGCCAAGTAGACCAGTACCTCGGCTTGTCCAAAGCCGTGGCAGAAGTTCTGACGGATCCCCGCGATCCGGAGCGGATTGTTCATTCCTTGCGCGACCTCGTTGCCCAGCGGCTCTATGGCCTGTGCTGTGGGTACGAGGACTTGAACGATCACGACCGGCTACGGCACGATCCGTTGCTGCAAACGGCCTTGGGCAAGGTGACGGCATTGGCCAGCAGCCTCACGTTCTCCCGCTTGGAGACCCGTGCGACGCGTGCCGATGTGGTGGCCTTGAACCGGGTGCTGCTCGAGCAGTTCATCGCCGGCCAATCTCGAGCGCCCCGTGAACTAATCCTCGACGTCGACGCCTCCGACGTGCCGCTGCACGGGGGCTAGGAACTGGCCCAGTTTCACGGCTACTACGACCACTACTGCTATTTGCCGTTGTATGTTTTCTGCGGCCAGGCCCTGCTGGCCTGCTTGCTGCGCCCGAGCCGGATCGATGGCGCCGAGCTTCGGCCGCGGTGATCAAGCTGCTGGCGAGGCGCTTGCGGCAGGCGTGGCCGATGTCTCACGGGCTTCTGCCTTCTTTGACTTCATCGAGGTCTGTTCGCCTACTCGCGTTCTACCAGGTTCGACCCTTCAGTCTACCGACCTACTATGGCTTCGGCTGACTTCTGGCAGACCCTCCCACGATCTCTCGACCGCAGTAGC
>NZ_JBDIVO010000264.1:0-6472 GCF_039794385.1 Methylocaldum sp.
GCCGAGGAGGCCATGGTCAAGGTTGAAGCTCTTGCCCTGCGCGTCATTGCCGAGCGCCTGGAACAAGGAGAAAGTCGCCCAATTCCGATTCATTTCTCGCTTGCTGCCAACGCATGAGTCAATGGCCGTTTTGCGGAACCCCAGCTTCACTCTGCGTTCGCGGCCTATAAAAACTGGGGCTTGTTTCTCTGACCCAGCCTACAGGCGAATCAGGGCTTTCCCACCAAGCAATCCGACAAGCCGCCAGCCTTCTTGATAAACCGCTCGTCGAATGTTTTCAGGGACGAATACCGCTCGCTATTCGCCAAGTGGAAAGCATCGGCGAAATCCAGACCGGCTTCGTGCCAGTTGATCACCCGCGCGACAAGCTGGGCATTGTTTACATGAACGTTTTTGAGCCCGAATAGCTTTTTGAATGCGGAGCAGATTTCCGCGGGTTTAAAGTCGTACGCATAACGCAGCACCCATTCGGTTTCCAGGATCACCGTATCGGGTATGAAGATCTCGGCCGTCCGGAAGAGCTGGTAGCTGGCCTGGTATTGAGCCTGATCGTCCCGGGTGAGAAGTCGTACGACAATATTGGCATCAATCGCTATCACGCCATTCCTTCCTTACGTGCTGGCGTATCGCTTGATCGATTTCTTCATCGCTCTTGGCTTTCCCTTCGAACCGCAAGCAGCCCGCAACCTCGTCGAGAACGGTTTCCTCGAAAGGCACTTTCGGTTTGAGCAGAATGCCGTCGCCAACCTCGATGGCAACCAGCTCCAGCCCTGCTTCCCAACCGTGGGCCGCTCGAAACCCTTTGGGAATGATCACTTGGCCTTTGCTCGAAAGTTTGGTGGTCTCCATGGCGCATACCCAATGTAAGACAAACGTAAGATTTTGTGCTTAAGAACATCATCCGTCAATAAGCCAACGAAAAGAGATTCTTGCTTTTTGCTCCGATTGGACGAGTCAGTCCGTCATCCAGAATGCAACCGTGCAGAATCCGAGCTCAAACCGGCATCTGCAGCCCTTGCGAATGTCGGTCTCGTTCGCCGCCCCACTCTACCGAAACGTTTTCCGGAGCTGAATCCTCCCACTCTACCCGGCTTGAACGCTTGTCAAGACAATGACGTGCGGGCGTTCTGTCTTGCTTTCAGCTGTAACACATGCCGGACAGAAAGCCACTTACGTCATGCGAACAGACCGAATCTGGACCTTGACAGGTATCTTTCAGAAGCGCACTGTTGGGTCAAATCCCACGCCCCCTGCTAATTTCCATGGATCGGAGAACATCATGAAGGAAGTGGCCTCCTGCAATGTTTTGATGATCTATCCGCGCTTCAAAGCGGAATCGTTCTGGAATTACCCCGAAGCCTGCGAATTGGTGGGCGCACGTTATCCGGCCGCTCCGCTTGGCTTGGTTACCGTAGCTTCATTGCTGCCTCGAGAATGGAATATCCGTCTCGTCAACCGGAACACCGAGGAGCTTAGCGACGAGGATATCGCCTGGTCCGATATGGTGATGACGGGGGGCATGATTACCCAGCAGCCCGATACGCTCGACTTGATCGAACGAGCCCACATCATGGGCACGCCCGTGGTCGTGGGCGGGCCGGATGCGACCTCGAGTCCGCACGTTTACCGTTCGGCGGACTTCCTGGTTCTCGGAGAAGCCGAGGGCATTATGCAGACGTTCGTGGATGCCTGGGAGAGTGGACAACGATCGGGGATGTTCACCGCCCCCAAGTTCCAGATCGATGTCACGAAGAGCCCGATCCCGCGTTTCGATTTGCTCAAATTCGAGCATTATCTTTACGTCGGTTTGCAGTTCTCACGGGGCTGTCCGTTCACCTGCGAGTTCTGCGACATCATCGAGCTTTACGGACGGGTGCCGCGCACCAAAACCGCGACGCAGGTGTTCGCCGAACTCGATGCACTCTATTCCATGGGTTACCGGGGACACGTCGATTTCGTGGACGACAACCTGATCGGCAACAAGAAGGTGGTAAAGGCGTTCCTGGCCGAACTCATAACCTGGCAGGAAGCCCATGACTTTCCTTTCGAATTCTCGACCGAAGCCTCGATCAATCTCGCCGAAGACACCGAGCTTCTCGAACTCATGAAACGGGCGAACTTCTTCCTCGTCTTCATCGGCATCGAGAGTCCGGACCCGGAGACTCTGATCGCGACCAAGAAAAGGCAGAATACCCGCCGCGACTTGGTCGAGAGCATCCACAAGATTTACTCCTACGGCATGATGGTTACTGCCGGGTTCATCGTCGGATTCGATAGCGAAAAGGACTCGATCGCCGATGCCATGGCGGATTTCATCGAGGCGGCGGCGATCCCCGTGTGCATGGTGGGGCTTCTGTATGCATTGCCGAATACACAGCTGACCCGGCGGCTACAGCGGGAGGGGCGCCTCCATCCGGGCCATGACATCATGCCGGACGTGGACGCCGGCGACCAATGCACCAGTGGTTTGAATTTCGACACCTTGCGCCCGCTCCGGGATGTGCTTGACGACTACCGGCGCATTCTCCAGCGCGTGTATGACCCGGTCGCCTACGTCGGACGGATCAATCGGCTGGTCAGCCTGCTGGACCGATCCGATCGTCCTCGCGACTTACCCAAAGGGGACGCCCGGCGAAAAGTCGGCGCCGTCGAAACGGTCAACAAGGTTTTCAACAAATTGCCGGAATTGCGCGACGCATTCTGGCAGACCTTCATGAACTGCGCCAAAACCAACCCGCAGGCCTTGCGTCTCGCTGTCAGTCTCATGGCGATGTACCTGCATCTCGGCCCGTATTCGCGTTACGTCATCGGCGCCATCGATCGTCGGATTGACGAACTCGACCGGGACACGAACCAAAACTGGCTTCGGTATCAATCCAGCATATCGGCCGAAGGCTGAGCCCGGCCTTGCAAGCCTTTCGCACGAGGCGACCAGGCCGGTTGTCATGGCTGTTGACTTAAGCAATTCCACCCCCCTACACTTTAGTTTCGTCACAAAACTATATAACAACAAGACTTGCTGAGGAAACAACCATGCGCAACGTAAAATCCCTTACCTTGACCGTAGCTCTTGCGATCGCCGCCCATGCACCGGCCGGTCACGCGGACGGCTACTTTTCCGAGGTAGGCGACAAGTTCACGAGGGGATTTGCAAATCTGTTTACCGGGATTGGGGAAGTTCCGAAAAATATCGTAGGCGCAAGCAAGAAGACCAATCCCGTCGTCGGGAGCGCTGGCGGCTTGATCATGGGTACGCTGGACACGCTCGGCAGGACCGCATCCGGCGTTTTCGACGTCATCACCAGTCCGATTCCGACCAAGAGCCTGGTCGAACCGGCCTATGTGTGGGAGAACTTCGAAAAATCCACCTCCTATGGTGACGCTTATTTGTAATTCGTAAGCGTTTCGAACGATCCGTCGTCCGACTTCCAGCCAAGAGTCGCGGGATGTGGGTGAAAAACGAGCCACATCCCGCGAACTTCACCGCCTCGCTCCGTCGCTCCTGATCGGCCACCGTTCCGCTCACCGAGGTACCGCCTTGCCGTCCGCCCTTTTACCCTTTGATATACTCCGGCGGCTCGGAGAAGCGGTCGATCCGCGCCCGCATTCGATAAGACGCAAACAGAGGAGGCGTTCATGCCCACAGTCGATTCCCTGCTGAAAACGGTTCGAGAGATCGAACCGATCATCCGCCAATATGCACCGGCGGCCGAACGCGAGCGCAAACTGGCAATACCGGTGGCGAAGGCGATGCAGGAGGCGGGCCTCTATCGATTGTGGCGGCCGAAGGCATTCGGCGGACTTGAGGTCGAGCCGATCTCTGCTTTTCGCGTAATAGAGGAAGTCTCCCGTATCGACAGTGCGGCGGGTTGGAATCTGCAAATCGCCGTTGCCCACGATATGTTCGCCCCATGGTTCGGCGACCAGGCCGCGCAGGAGATTTTTGGGTTCGAGGCAATTCCGGTCGGCTCCTTCAACCCTGCGCGCAAGGCCGTTCCGGTCGCGGGCGGCTATCGCATCTCGGGACGCACGACCTTCGTGAGCGGCGCACACCATGCAACGGCCTTTCTCGGCTTTGCGAATATCTACGATGATGGCGAACTGCGCGTGGCCGCCGATGGCAATCCGGAAATGCTGTTGATCGCGGTTCCCGCGTCCGAAGCCGAAATCGTCGACAACTGGAACACGATGGGCATGCGCGGCAGCGGCAGCCATGATGTCGAGATGCGGGACGTATTCATCCCCGAGCACTGGGCCGCGCCATGGCGACCGTTAGAGAAACCGGGCAGCGCCTATCAGGGATCTCTTTACCGGCTGACGGTCTGGCCGGCGATCGCCGCCCTCGTCCCGCCGGCGCTCGGTATCGCACGCGCGGCCATCGATGAAGCGGTCGAGCTCATCACCCGGAAGACGCCCGCGTATGGAACGAAGACGCTCAAGAATCAGGCCGTCGTTCAATCACAGCTCGCACGAGCCGAAGCCAAACTCGGTGCCGGCCGACTCTATTTCTACCAGGCGTTCGAGGAAGCTTGGAAAGAAGCCGTCGCTGCGAGATCCGTCACGATAGAGCTCAAAGCCAAAATGCAACTCGCGATGACCCACGCCGTTCTCGAATCCGCGGCAGCGGTGGACCTCATCCACGAGATCGTGGGAGCCTCGGGAGTCCGAGAAGAATATGAGTTCTCGAAGCACTTCCGCGACATCCACGTCATCACCCAGCATGGCTTCATCAACGCGGGCAAGCTGGAGGCAGTCGGACAAATCATGCTCGGACTCGAACCCGAGTGGCCGTTTTTCCAGTTCTAGCGCCATTGCCGACATCAAGAGGCAACGCTCTCGGGACAAATCCCGAGCACGCCTGATATATTAGAATTCACTAATTAAATAACACCGGAGCATACGTATGGATCAGAGCATGGGCGAACTGATGAACCACACGGCCGACATGGGTCAGGCCCAGATGTTTTCGAAAGCCTGGTACAACGAATATTTTCGGCGTGCAGCCGAAAGCCCGACCCATTCGCGCTTCTGCGAGGCGGTTTACGGCCGGGACTTGTGCCAGCACGGCATGATGGACACGGACGAGATGGATTTCCTGGCTTCGCTGCTCAAGCCGGGTGAGAAGGTTCTGGAAGTCGGCTGCTCCAACGGATACATCACGGAGTATCTCCATCAGCGCACCGCCTGCACCATACGTGGAGTCGATTATTCGGATGTCGCCATCGCTCAGGCGCAACGCAGAACGCAGGGAAAAGCGCCCGCGCTGGATTTCCGATGCGTCGACCTGATCCACGACGAGCTCCCCGGCGGGGATTACGACGTCATCCTGGCGATCGATTCCATTTATTTCATGGGCGATTACGGTGCCACGCTGGCGAAGCTCAACGCCAAACTGGCCCCCGGCGGCCGGATGATCGTCGCCGCCTTTCAGGCAAAGGAAGAAAACGATCCCGACACGATCTTGCTCCCCGGTCACACGCGCATGGCCGAAACCTTACAAGGCTTGTCGTTCCGCTATACCCAGCATGACTTCACCGCAAACATCCGAAATCATTGGATAAAGAACTACGAGTTCTCCCGGACACTGCAACCCGAGTTCGCTGCCGAAGGCAACGAATTCCTTTGCGAAGCCCGTATGGCCGAAAACGGTTGGTTCAAGGACCACGCCGAACGGGGAACCTTGGTCCGGTTCCTGTACGTTATCGACCATAACCCGAATCTGGCACCACCCGGACTGCAAAGCGCCCGATAATATTGTGCGGAATCGGTAAAGGGAGAAGCGAAAAAGTATAGTTGATGAAATTCCAATAGTATTTAAATATTCGTTTAAATACTAAAGCACTAAGGTAAACACAGGCATAACAAACAGAAACTCGATCGAATTCGACGAGGTTAATTCCGTGCGAGCCATTACGGATTTAGGAGGCAATAGATCCCCTACCATTCGAACCAGACGAGTATTCGCCTCGCTTCCGGGACTTTTAAAGCACGATTGTTCAGGAAACTCGTTTCTTCAAAAAGGTGAACTGAGGATGCAGCGGCAATAAAGCCGCATTCCACGAATCTTGCCCCGCCGCGGGCAGTCCAAAACCAATTCCCGACGGTTTTGTGCTCACCCCGTCCCTGAGGCTCGTTCTTCGGACCGAACTCCGCACTTCCCAATTGACCAAAGCCGTCCCCGGCTTTGGCCCGCTAGGCAAACTTCGTTTGCCCCATTCGGCTCCCGACCGAATGGTTGCTCCTGGCAAATTTGTGGCGGACCAATCCGCCGGGAACGGATTTGCGCATTTTCCCAATGGGCGTAGGATAGTCCGGCGTGATTCCCTGCCGGCATGATGGCTTAACCTATTAATCAGGCCCGTAAATACCCTCCTGGTATTTCGGGCCGCCGCCCAGGCCGGTACACGCCCGGCCTGGGCTCACGCGGCTTGTCGCCGCGCCGGGGCGTCCCTGCCCCGGATTAACCCGGCCT
>NZ_JBDIVO010000265.1:0-6466 GCF_039794385.1 Methylocaldum sp.
CTAAAGCGACCGTTTGCGATTGGGAAGGGATTGCCGACCTACGTTCTTCCCGCCCGACACGAAGCCGTACGCCGGGATGAAAAACGCTCTAAACAGACGGCGGCTTCGATAGGCCAGCGGAAATCGAAACCGCCTCGGATTGATTCATTCGTAGTACAGACTGATCGACCCGATGATTTCGTTCTCCTGCGCAACGCCGAAGCGGTTGTATCCGCCCAAGATGCCCGTCACGCCCAGGGACACCGGCAGATTGGGAACCAGGTAACTCAATTGCAGAATCACGTGGCCGAAGGTATTGCTGACGGGCAATTTGCCCGGATAGCAGCCGGTCACGTTCATGGCGCTGTCCGGAGGGCAATCGGTCTTCAAATAGGTGTCCCGCGTCCCGTAAAACTTCCCTTCGCGGCGGAAGCTGAACCAGCCGAGGGTGGCGTTGAAGTTCAGATTCCAGGGCAGAACCCGGCGATAGTTGAGAGTCCAGTAGGTGTCGCCCGCGTTGCCCAGAAGGGAATCGTTCATCAGGGTTTGCGAAAACAGGCTGAAGTCGCCGTACCCGATGCCGACCCTGCTTTCCAGGGTCTCGGCGTGGCGGCTGTTGGTGTAAAGATACCCGGTCAATCCCGCTGTGATCGTGAAATCGCCCAGCGGCAGTTGATAGCCGCCGTAAATATCGTGCTCTATCGATTTCTTGTCGTCGAATACGCTGATGCTCCGGTTCGAGTAGGCCTGACCCAGGCGCAGATAGGAATAGTTGATCATGGAGCCGAAGTAGCCCAGATACCATCCGGAAGCGAATTTCAAATCGGCGCCCCATTGCAAGACCGGATCTTCGGATTCCGGCGCATCGGCGGACGCGTTGCCCAAAGGCTCTCCGTTGAAGTAAGTCGTGGTGATGCCGCGAACGACGTAACTCGACACCAGATCGACATGGGCACTCAGGTTGTAGAGCGGGGGCGTGCCGGAGGGAAGATCGCCTGCGACCGCCGACAGCGCCGGCAGCAGTCCGAGAACAGCAAGACACGCCAGGCGCATTTCCGGATAGGGGGAAATCGAATGAAGCATCGGATGTCTTCTTGTTTTTTTGGATCGAGCGGGTCGAGCCGGTCGTCGGTTGCCCGAGATCGCAGGCCGCTCGCCCGGGGCTCACCGAAGGGTTTCGAGAGCCTATCAGGATCGGTTCTTATCGGATCGTGCCTCCGCCGTTCTCCACCTGCGCGACCTTCTGACGCACGTCCTTCGGCACGAAGGGTTTTTCGATGACCGGACAGCGGGCGGCGTCCAGGAATACCTGCACGTTAGGGCTCAAGCTGTCGCCGGTGACGAAAATGACCTTCCGCGCCAGTTCCGGCCAGCGCCGCTCGATCTCCCGGTACAGCGCCGGGCCGTCCATCTCCGGCATCCGGAGATCGCTCAGAATCGCCGCATACCCGCCGTTATTGCCCAGCAGGCGCAAGGCCTCCCGACCGCTCGCCGCGACGTCGATGCCGTGTCGGTCGCTCGCCAGGATGTCCGCCAGCAAAGCGCTCACCTCCGGTTCGTCGTCGACGATCAGGATGCGTCCGCGTCCGCTCTCCGGCGGCTCCGGCGCCGCCGTGTCGGCTTCGACCGCATCCGCCGCCTGCACCGGCAGCCGCACGGTGAACACCGCCCCGCCCGCGGGCGGACAGGTGGCGCTCAGGCTCCCGCCATGGGCTTCGACGATGCCGAGACTGACCGCCAAGCCCACCCCGGTGCCGCTGCCGACCGGCTTGGTGGTGAAGTAGGGATCGAAGATCCGCGAGCGAATGGCTTCCGGGATGCCGGGACCGTTGTCCGCCACCTCCACCCACAGGGCGTTCGCCGCCGGGTCGTGGCCCGAGCGGATCCACAGGCGGCGGGGCTCGGGCTGGTCGGCCAGAGCCTGCTGCGCGTTGATGAGGAGGTTGATGAACACCTGGTGCAGCTGGTCGGCATCGGCGGCGATCTCCGGCAGGTCCTTCGCCAGGTCGGTGACGACCTCGACGCCGCCTGTGCGCAGGCTATAGCTCAGGATTTCCAGGGAATCCTCGATAACCCGGTTGAGCCGAACCGCCGTGTGCTGCGGCGTGTGCTGGCGGGCCATCGCGAGAAACGTCTTGACGATGCGGGCGCAGCGCTCGGCGGCGGCGCGGATTTTCCCGGCGGCCGCCACCGTGGTTTCGTTTCCTGCCTCTTCCTCCAGCATGATGGCCCGCCCCACCACGATGGAGAGGGGATTGTTGAGTTCATGCGCCACCCCGGCCAGGAGCGAACCCATCGCCGCGAGCTTTTCCCGCTGATAGAGCGTGTCGCGCTGACGGGCGATCTCGGCTTCCGCCTTGACGGCCTCGGTGATGTCGCGGGCATTGACGACTATTCCTTCCACCGAGGGATTGTCGAGCTGATTGGTGCCCGTGGCTTCGAACACCCGCCACTCGCCGTTGGCATGCCGGACCCGGTATTCGAGGCGCTCGATGGGGGCGCCGGGGTTCTCGATCGCGGCCCGATACGCGTGTTCCACTCCCGCGGCGTCCTCCGGGTGCACGATCTCGAAGATGCTCCTGCCGACGTAATGCGCCGGGGGAAGATTCAACACCGCGGCGACCGAGGGGCTCACGTAACGGATGATGCCCTCGGCATCGACCACGCTGATGATGTCGGCGGCATGCTCGATCAGGGCGCGAAAGCGCTCCTTTTCCCGGCGCACCGCGATGTCCCGCTCCGAGACCTTAGCCACCATGTGATTGAACGCATTGGCCAGTTGACCAATTTCGTTGCGCGGATTTTCCCGCCCGCCCAGGTTCGCGACGGGCGCCTGCCCGGAAGCCACGCTGCGGGTGGCAGCGAGCAGCCGGTTCAGGGGCTGGGCGATTTGGCGGCGCAAAATCGCGGTCAAAATCAGGAGCAGAAACGCGAGCGACGAGATGCCGCTCCAGAACACCCATTGCGCCGAGCGAAACGCCTGGGCGCGGACCAAGGCGCCCGGCAGGGTCGAGGCGAAATACCAGCCGGTGCTGGGCAATCGGCTGATCGCGTAGTATTCGTCAATTTCAGGGGCCAAGCCGGAACGCGGCAGCTCCGCGCTCTCCGTCGCCAAGCGCAAGAGCGCGTTCAGCCGCGGGTCCTGGGCGTCGCGAATGTTGAATCCTTCGAAGCTTTCCGAGATCTGGACCATGTATGACGGATCGATGATCAGCCGTCCGTCGC
This sequence comes from Methylocaldum sp., assembly GCF_039794385.1. Lineage (NCBI taxonomy): Bacteria > Pseudomonadati > Pseudomonadota > Gammaproteobacteria > Methylococcales > Methylococcaceae > Methylocaldum > Methylocaldum sp. Next base: position 3,205 of record NZ_JBDIVO010000265.1, read on the forward strand.
CGCGGAACACGGTATGGGTGGCGCCGGCAATGTCCGACTGGCGAATGCTGGCCTCCAGTTCGTCGAGAATCTCATCGGTGCCGATGTTGGCGATATGCTCGCCGCCCACGTACACGGGGGTTACCCCCGGCACCAGAATCTTCTTATAGGCCGGCTCATAGTAGGTGCCTCCCCAAACCGTTTTGCGCTCGGGATTGTGCGCCGCATCGGCCAGATAAAAATACTCGCGTTGATCCAGCGCGTAGTCCGCCGGCGTGTCGTAGGCCCAGCGCACGTGTCCTGAGCGTTCGGGATCGTCGTAGCCCATGTCGGAGGGTTGGCTGGGATGCATGAAGTAGAAGTTGGCGAATTGACTGGTGAAGGTTCCCTTATATTTTTCGGACAGATCGAAAAACAGCATCCAGCGTCGCTTGAACTCCGTATCGGGCTGCACCCGGCGATGGATCCAGCCGGTGGAATAACGTTCCACGTCGGAGAACTTCTCGCTGTTGCGCATCGCGCCGTCCGGATACCGGCTCATCAGCTCATCGAACCGATGTTCGAAATCGGGGGAGGGCGGTGCGGAATAGCGTTCCACGAAATCCCGGCGCACGACCTCGTGCAATCCCTTGAGAAACGCGAAATGGGATTCGTGATAGCGCGCCCGCTGGACGCCGTAGTCGGTCAGCCGCGCCAGAGCGCTCTGCTCGATTTCCCGGTACAGCAAGTGGTATGTGACCGCCGTGGACAGGGCGATGATGGCTGTCACCCCGGCGGCGATCCGGTACAGCGTAGCCCGAGTAAGCGATGTGGAGATGCCCATGATGTCGATTGATGTCGCTGGAGTGCCGGAGTTGAACGGGAATGGCCGGTCGAATCATTCGCCGTCGGGAACGAAACGGTAACCCACGCCTCGAACCGTTTTGATGAAGCGCGGATGCTCCGGATTCGGTTCTATCTTCTTGCGCACCCGCGTCACGCAAATGTCGACGCTGCGGTCGAAAGGGTCCCACGACCGCCGCTGGGTCAGATCGAGGATCTGATCGCGCGACAGCACTCTATTGGGATGGGTTGCGAAAACCTTCAACAGGTCGAACTCCCCGTTGGTGATCGGCAGTTCCCGGCCGCTCTCGTTCAGCAGGCGATGGCTTTCCAGGTCGAGTTGGCAGCAGCCGAACCGCAAGAGTTGCGCCGGTCTTGCTGCTATGGCCTGATCCGGTTCCGCCGCCGAAGTTATGGTGCGTCGGAGGACGCTTTTGATCCGTGCCAAGAGCTCGCGGGGATCGCACGGTTTGGCGAGGTAGTCGTCGGCCCCGATTTCAAGGCCGACGACTCGATCCGTTACCGAATCGGCAGCAGTGAGCATGATCACCGCCGTCGTCCGGTTTTCCCGAATATGGCGGGCAAGGCTGAGCCCGTCTTCGCCCGGCATCGTGATGTCCAATACCGCGAGATCGATGGCTTCCCTTCGGAGAACTTCGCGCGCCTTCAGGGCCGACTCGGCCTGCCAAACCCGAAACCCGTGCTTGCCGAGATACTCGGCAAGCATCTCGCGAATGCATGGCTCATCGTCCACGACCAAAATATTGGCATTCATATTTTCAACTCCGCTTACCCCCCAGATTCGACGGAGATCGACCATCGGCTGAACTGTGCCAGCACCGAGCGTTCGCAACAATAAATTATTAATCAGGCCCTAAATACCCTCTCGGTATTTAGGGCCGCAGCCCAGGCCGCGGTACACGCCCGGTCTGGGCTCACGCCGCTTGTCGCCGCGCCGGGGCATCCCGGCCCCGGATTAACCCGGCCTGATTTAGAAGCCGGATTAATAGAGCGTGTCGCATCAAATCCGCTCATGTTAGCTCATAAGCCGACAAGCGATATCAATGATCGATCGGAAAGATACTGGTGTCACTGAAGTTGGTCGGCTAGTGTGAATGCCAAAGGTTAAGCCACCCGTTGGTTCCGGTCAGTTATTTTTTCCCTGCGTAAAAGGAGTGGACCGGTCCTCTCGCCGTTCGAGGCCGAAGCCGTGTCGAGGGTGTCGCGGTTTTCAGCAGAGGGCTTTTCCATACACAGCCGGTATCCGGGCCATCGCTCCACGCGCAGCAGGCGGCGCAGCGGCGTCTTGATCACGGAGACGCACAAGGCGATGGACAGCAGACACCACACGGCGGCATGTTCGTTGGGATGGCGCGTCAGAATGTCGGCCAGCAAAGGACCCACGACGAGATGAAGAGAGACGAATCGCCATGATCCGTAAAGGAAAGGCAGAAAAAAACTCACTGCGAAATAGGAAAAACCGTGCAGGCCGAACTGAAACGGGATGAGGTTATCGGGATAAATCGACATCAGGCCGTTAAGAGGAAGCTGCCAGGCTATGTGCCAGTCGCCGGACAGGGAACACACCTCGGGCCCGCAAAATCCCTCGTATCCTCGGATGCAGGTTCTCGCCCAGGAAAAGGGATACATCTTGAGCAGCATCGCCGCGCTGGCGAGTCCGCACAACGAATAGACCATCCCGCCGATTCGCCGCTTCACCGGGGCAGGAATGAAGTACAGCGCGACCATGTTGACGAAGAAGGGTTGAAACGTGATGTGCAGATAACCCAGCCAGGTCAGCAGCTGGTTCTGCGGGGTATCGCACTGATCGATGTATACGTAGGTCGCGGCCTGCAACAATTCCATGCAGGCAAAATAAGTCAGGGGCAACCACAGTTCCCGTGTTTCCCCTTTGTAGGCCAAGTAGCTTGCCGTCGCAAAACCGCCTGTCGCTAACATGGCCGAAGCTTCGCCGCTCCAACACATGAGGAGATCCCCCCAAACTTGATTCAAAAGCTTGAAAGTGAACACCAAAACGATACGCCAACAGGATTTCGCGCATTCTGTCGACCGGATCATCTATGTTGACGCCGCGGAAAGCGAATGTACGGTTCTTCCCGTTGATGTCAATAGTTTGTGATATTGCGGCGCAGCGCGTCCGTTGATCGGGGATTGGTCCGAATGAGTCGACGGGAAGGCCCGACTCTCTGATTGTCGCCAGTGTTGCTGACACTCGGCCAAAACCGTGGTCAGACCATTAAGAGATGTGCTCGCGCGAACCGGATAAGGTCGGATTCGGCCGGGGCGGGGACACCGACCCTAGATCCTAATTCCGTTCGGCATTCGAGTGAACATTCATCGTAGGATGGGTAGAGCGAAGCGAAACCCATCGATGGCGGGTTAGCCCCTAGAGCGTTTTCATCGCGCTCGTACGGCAAAACCAGCTTGGCGGACGTCGTTG
>NZ_JBDIVO010000266.1:0-6451 GCF_039794385.1 Methylocaldum sp.
TCCTGGTATTTCGGGCCGCCGCCCAGGCCCGGTACACGCCCGGCCTGGGCTCACGCGGCTTGTCGCCGCGCCGGGGCATCCCTGCCCCGGATTAACCCGGCCTATATTTATAGGCCGGGTTAATAAAAGGGCTTTGTCCCGGACGACATACCCGGTTTCTCGTGTCCCGGTTTCGATACTAATGTCACTCTTTCGTGCGGCATTATGATTCTGTTAGGCTTAGCGTGCCCTGTGTTGTTTACGGCATGGGGTAGGACATGTCGATTCCGATGAATAGCACCTAAGGAGGCAAAAATGAAGACGAAGATCATTCCATTGATGGGCGCGTTGGTTTTGACTGCGAGCGGGATGGCTTACGCCTGGGACGCGCATACGGACCAGGCCATCGAGCACGCGGCGCAGGCCCTGGCCCACGGCCAGGATAATCATGCGCCACAGGCGACCCAGCATGCCGAAGAAGCGCTCACCCATGCCAAGGCCGCCGAGAAGTATCACGATGAAGCGACTAAGCACGTGAAAGAGGCGATCAACCACCTCAATCAGGCGGTCGAGCACGGCAAGATGGGACACGCCGATATCGCCGCCCAGCATTCCGACGAAGCGTTGAAGCATCTAAAAATGGCAAGATAAGAACTTTCGCTTCAATGCAAGCGGGCAGGTGCGCATTCTCTGTCCGCTTTTTTTGTCCCTACACCTTCAAAAGCGGCATTTGGCGAGAACGGCGAGCGCCGCTCGACCTTTACCTCAGAACAGCCCTCTCCTGAGGGGGTTACGCTCGAAGACTCATAGCAAACTGGAAAGCGTTCCAGCCGTTCCCCTTGCGCATCATGGATCGGTTCTCTCGAATTGCGTGTGTTCCCGCACAACTGGGTGACAGCCCTCAATTCCTTCCCGAAGAACAGGGCGACCAAGCCACACGATGCTTGGCCAGCAAGGCTTCCGGCGTTTGGCACCAATTTTGTAATCACTTTTGGTGCATAACCTCAACTTGTACTGTGGCGGATGATTGAACGAGTGCCAGGTATTCCCCGGCATCGCTCTCCCATCCGCCGTTTTTTTGCATGGGTTGGGTATGCCCGAGTTCGAATCGGGAGCCGACGACTCGCGAATCGAGCCGATTCCATCGCGACTGATGCAAATTGAGCTCTCCTCGAAAGGGGGGGCCTTGCGAGCGGAACGATGAGAGAAAGACGCTTTGCCGTTGCTCTTGCGCCGTTGCAGCGCTTCCGGCAGGGAAGGAATCAAAATGCATCCGTCCTGGCTGTTCAATCAATACTAAAGGAGACCTTATGCAAAGAATCGATACGCTATTCGCTCTGAGGAGACTGGCCGCAGCCGGTGCGCTTGTGCTTGCCGCTTCGGTCTGCTCGATCGCTCATGCGGAAGCGCCTTATAAAGTCGAAGGAAAAGCGGTGGACAAAGCGACTTTCAATGGGTGGAAACTCTACAAGCGCCAACGCTGCGAGACTTGCCATGGACCGACCGCGGAAGGAGGGGCCGCTTTTCCCAATCTGGTGACCGGCTTGAAGAACATGAGCACGGAAGATTTCAAAGCGACCGTGCTCAACGGACGCAACAACATGCCGGCTTTTAGCGGCAACAAGGCGGTGGTCGACGGGATCGACGGCCTGTACGCTTACCTGAAGGGCCGCTCGGACGGGGCGATCCCCGTCGGCGAACTACAGGAAATGCCGTAGGCTGAAAACCGCCACGAGGCCGGGGAGCCCGATGGCAGACCGGCCTCGATCCGTCCGGCCGCGTTCGCCGTCGAGACAAAACCGCTGCCGTTCATGGATTCGTTACTCCCCGAGATCTTCGGCATTCGCCGTCAGGGCGGCCACCGGTGTTCCGACGAGTCTCACCCGCTGCTGCGCCACATCGGTCCAGGCTACGTAAATCTCATCGCCCGCCTGCGCCAGGCTGATATGGCGGCTCGGCCAACGCGGGAATCCTCCGCGGTACAGGCTTGTACGACCCAACAGGGTGCCGTCTGGCCGCAGCCGGGCCATCCACAGTTCTTCGTCTGGACCCGCCCGTCCCCGCCAAGCCGCGATAGCCGAACCATCCTCCAACAGCAGCGTGTCGACGTAGCCGTTCGCATCGGCGCCAAGTTCGACGGGTTCGCCGAAATGCGCGCCCTGGTCGGCTGAAAACGCCGCTTTTACCCGCCCCACGCCGTCCGCTGCGGTGAACCAGGCGACCACCGTCCGTCCATCTTGCGAAGCCACGGCGGGGCCGTTGCTCGGACAACCCTCGATGGCCCACCGGTCGGCATGCACGATTCCATTCGAACGGATGCCGCCCGAGCTCCAGCGAATTAGGGCGATATCCCGGAGCTCGCCTGCGAGATGATCACGGTAAGTCGTCGATAGCGTGTTCCCATCGGTTACCGTCCGGGTCTCGCAACAGGAGCAGACGTCGGGATCGAGCGTCGTTTCGGCGCTCGCGCGTCCGTCAGCACCGATCAGCGTGGCCATAAGGCGATAACGATCCGGATGCCGCCGGTCGGTCCACACCAGCGCGAATCCACCATTTTCCAGGGGAGCGGCGGACATTTGGGCATCGTAGATGCGAGCGGCGGCGGGGTAGGGGCGTTGCGGTTTGCTCCACTGGCGCCCGCCGTCCTTGGATATCGAGACATGAATGTCGGCCGCGTAGCGATCCTTCGCCCGGTCCTGATAGGTCATCCATACCGCGGCCAATGCGCCACCCTTCAGTCCGACCACGAGCGGCGGCGCGGCGAACTTGTTGCGGCCCTCGACGACCGTATGCGGCGCGGCCCAGATTCCGCGCTCGCGAACGGCGAAACGGAAGCGACTCGACTGTTCGTCGCCTTCCACCCAGCTCAACAAAAGCCGCTCTCGGTCGAGTTGAGTCAGATGGTGTTGGCGGCTGCCCTGCGCCGCTGGAGTATCGATTTCGCGCACGAGCGTTTCCGACCCCATCGAGGGGGCTACGGCAAAAGAAGCCAGCCACAACACTCCCGCAAAAAAACGTGAAAAGAACGAATGCTTCGTTTTCATGGTGACTTCCTTGAGTCTTGCGCTAATTCGTCCGGCCATGGCTTACATGGCACACTCGGAACTTGGGCATGCTGCAACGGTTCGGCCGGAGTTGGAGGAGGTGGAATATCTTTTCGAAGCCATATCCTGCTCGATTCCACGTGTGGGGAATAAAGACAAGTCGCTGAAAACCGGACAAATCCACAGAGTGGTCGCGGCCAGCCTTTCCCCTGAGCACTCCCAAGCGCTCGGAAAGGCTGACCGCTAGTCGGCACAAAAATAGAAACAAACTTCGCGCCAGATATTATCTCATCGTTATTTCAATGGTTTAGGGAAGGACTGGGTTTTAGAAGGGCGGGCCATTAATGCATTTGCCGCACTGCGCCGAGTAAAATCCCGCATGGTCCATGCGACAAAATGCCCTATTGGATCAATGATTTAGGCGGCGTACGATAATCCCATCTCGTAGCAGTCATTGGTTTTCCTCCGGGACCCAACCGTACGAGTGCGTGAGATCTCCTCATTCGATCGGGATGCCGTTCAGTCGACATCCCGTTTTTTATTCCCTGCCATAACCCGAGTCACGACACTTCGATTGCAGCACTCGTAGCAGAGCGCAAATTCCTTATCCCGCAAGCAACGGACATACGGGCTATTTCATGATCATAGCCGCGAAAGATCGGCTTGCCTGTCGCGCTACAATCTCCGGGGTCGGGATCGTCCGGCCGTTCCTAACGGGCAGAGGAAGCGGCTGCCGAACGGTCCGTCGACATCTGTCTGAGTCTCGGCGGAAAAAGAAAGATCTGCTTCAAAACTCCACCCGCACCGAGCCCAGCACCGTAAACGGCGAGGCAGGTACGACCGCGAGCCTGGGCGCGACATTCACGAACGGGTCGGTCGACTCGTAATAGGCTTTGTCGAGCAGGTTGCGCAGGTTCAGTTGCGCGGTCACGCGGGACGGGCCCATGGTCCAGCGGTAAGCGGCGGCGGCGTCGAGCCGCACATAGCCTGGCATCTTGAACGTGTTCTCGTTGTCTCCGTCGCGCTGACCGGCCGCGAACACCCCGACCCCCAGTGAAAATCCGTTGGACGCATCGAATCCGTTGATGTCGTATTTGAGCCACAGGCTTCCGGAGTTGTAGGGCACATTCGGCATGCGATTGCCCTGGTTGTCCGAGTTATCCTTGGTGATCTCGGCGTCCGTGTAGGCGTAGTTGCCGATCAGGCTGACGTAATCCGTGATCCTTCCGGAAATGTCCAGTTCCATGCCTTTGCTCCGCGCCTCGCCGATGGTGTCGCTATCGGTCGGATCGGCCGTACTGAGGTCGGGGGTGAGAATGTTTTTCTTGTTGATGTTGTAGAAGGCAAGAGTCGCGGTCATCCGGCCGTCAAAGAATTCGGTCTTGACGCCGGCTTCGTACTGCTCGCCGGTTTCCGGCGTTACATTCCCGAAGCCCGGTATATTGTTGTTCGATCCGAACGATTCCGCCCAGTTGCCGTAGATGCTCAACCAGGACCAAGGCTGGTAGAGAATGCCCACCCGCGGGCTGAACTCGTCATCCTTTCGGTTCCGTCGGGCGTCGTCCGCCGCGGAATAGGAAGTGTCCGAATAGCCGCGTCCGATCGTCGCCCAATCGTAGCGACCACCGCCCATAATGTGGAGTTTTTCCCAGAGCACGATGTGGTCCTGAAAGTAGACGCCGAACCATTGTTCCTCGGCGCGAGAGTAGAGTGGGAACGCCAGGCGGTCCTTGTCGAACAGGGCGGCGTCTATGTTGTAGCTGGGGTTGAATATATCGATGGCGAGCGCCGGATCGCCCGCAAAATAGTCGCCGCGTGCATGATACTTTTCCGAGTTCTGGTAATAATCGAAGCCTACCAGGACTTCATGTTCGGTGTCCCACAGGTCCAGTTTTCCGGTGAGATCCAGGTTGGTGGCGTAGACGTCATGGTCCGACCGCTGGTGAAACAGGTTGCGGTCCAGCGTGCGGTTGTCGCTGCGCAGGGCCGAAGCGTCGAACTGGGGCGAAGGCGTGATGTCCAGATTGTCGGCATGGTAATACCGCGCCAGAAAACGGTTGCGCAAGGTCCAGTCATCGTTGAAGCGGTGGGTGAGATTGAAACCGACGTAGACGTTGGAGATGTTGTCGACGGGATCGTCCGGGTCGTCCAGCGCTCGGCGAATCGGAATGGGTGCCGGGCGTTTCCCGATGACGGGGATGCCGTAGTCGATTTCCCGATCCTCGTTGAAACCTTCCACCTCGATCGAGATTTCGGTGGCGTCGCTGATCCGCCAGGTCAGGCTCGGGTTGACCTGAATCCGATTCATGGTGTGGAACTCCCGAAACGAGTCGCTGTCCTGATAAGCGCCGGTAAAACGGTAGAGCAGCGCTCCATCCTGGGTCACCGGCCCGGTTGCGTCCCAGAGGGTGCGGTAAAAATCGAAGTTGCCGAACTGCTGCTCCAGAGAATAATAAGCCTGGTCCAACGGCTTCTTGGTGGTCAGGTTGATCAGGCCGCCCGGCTGAATGCGGCCATAGAGCACCCCGGCGGGGCCTTTCAGTACTTCCAGGGACTGCAGGTTGGCGGTATCGAAGCTGGTGAAGCCCACCCTCAGTCCGTTCCGGTATTGGTTGAAGTCCTGAAAACCGCGGATGATGAAGCCGTTGAATACGCCCAAGGAAGGTTGCGGGCGCACGCTGCTCACGTTTTCGAGCGCTTCCTTTAAATCGGGGGTTTTCTGATCGTCCATCACCGCTCGCGGGACCGCCTGCACCGACACGGGTGTATCCATGATCGGCGTATCGGTCTTGGTGGCGGTGGAGGTGCGGGTTACGGTATAGCTTTGGCCGTCCTCCTCGGTCACCACCTCGCCTTTCACCATGATCGGGGACAGTTGCACTTCTTGCCTATCGACCGCGGGCGCGGGCTTTTCGGCTCGGGCGAGGGTGACCGTGCCGCCGGGCGTCACGCTGTAGGTCAGCGGCGTGCCGGCCAACAGCCGGTCCAGCGCTATTTCGGGCGGGTACTCGCCTTTGAGTCCTCCCGTTTTCAAGCCTTCCGTCATTTCGCTACCGTACAGAAGCTGCCGTCCGCTCTGTTTGCCGAATGCGAGCAAGGCGCTGTTCAAAGGCTGCGGAGGAATGTCGAAACGGGTGTTTTCCGCGGCACCGGCGGTGAAGGCGGACAGTAAGGGCAGGCCGAACACCAGCACGCGGCATTGGTTGCGGGGCCGATCGTTCCTGAGTCGGGACGGCTGGGACATGCGGTTTTTCTCCTGATCTTCTTGCTTTTTTTCGGTGGGCAAAATAGTCGGCCCACGAGAGCTATGACGGAGTCGGAGAAAAAAACCACATGGCGTAACCGACGGCGGATTTTACGCTGGGTCCCAAACTCCGGTTCAGGACCCATGTCGAGAAGTTCCGGCTTCCCGATTTGGAACCCAGAGC
>NZ_JBDIVO010000267.1:0-6330 GCF_039794385.1 Methylocaldum sp.
TATTAACCCGGCCTATAAATATAGGCCGGGTTAATCCGGGGCAGGGATGCCCCGGCGCGGCGACAAGCCGCGTGAGCCCAGGCCGGGCGTGTACCGGCCTGGGCGGCGGCCCGAAATACCAGGAGGGAATTTACGGGCCTGATTAATAGTTTTCAGCGGGCTTGGAATGTCGGCTTCATGGAACCATGATCGAATTGGTACTTTGGCCGATCTTAAGACCGTTGGGACGCGCGCCGTGAGCGTCCGCGGCTGGCCGCTCGCCGCCGGACCGTAGAAGGCAGAGCCTCCTTTTCAGACCGCCGCGACATCCCGCGGCAAAAAATCCTGACGGCGGTGAACCTTTCCGAATTTCCCGACATTTACAGTAAAAGTAAGGAATGCGATGGTAGGGGAGGCGTTAACCCTGTAACACAAGGAGTTCGATCATGAAATCTTATGCAATAGCGGCAGTACTATCTTCGGTGATGATGGCCGGGCCTGCAATGGCCGATAACGACTTCCGGGCATTGGGCAAGGTGTCCAGCTTGAAACCGATGACCGAAGGGCAACTCTCTGCTGTCGAAGGCGGGATTTTGTTCCCGTTTAAGAAAGATCACGATCGTAAATTAAACGTTGGTAACGTTAACCAGAACATAGCCGTAACCACGATAACCGCGGTCAACCTAGCCTTGGGCAAGGGCGGCGCCAATCAGAATATTGTGGCGGTCACGCAGCAGAGCATTGGCGGTAAATAAAGCGAAGCCCATGGCCCATATCGAATGCTGATGAGGGCCGGAGAACCAGGCGGGGGAACGGTCATACGATCCCCCGCCTTTTTGCTTCAATCAGAAAAGTATGGAGCGGCCGATGAAAACATCATTCACATGGGGCGGTCTGCTACCGCTCGCTCTCTTATGTATGGCTGCGGCCTCCGCTGATTCCCAGTTTCACGCCTTGGATAATCTGTCCCAGCAAGAAACGGGTACTGCGTTGTCTCGGCTGGACGATAGCGCGCTCGATCGAGTGGAAGGCGGGCTGGATATTGCGTCCGGTTCGGTCGATCTGGCATCGCAACAAGCCGTGATGCAAGCGGTGGTGCTTGAGAGCACAATGCAAGCAGCCAATGGCACTGTGACTGAAAAGCGGGTCGATCGCGCGACCTCGCTGTTTCAGGTTTGCAGCTCGCCACCCTGTACCCAAAGTTGGCATCTTACGACGTCTTCGCATCTTTAAAATTGTGTCATAGCGATCGACGTCCGCCGGCGTATGGATTGAGGAGCATGGATTGGCGCATCAATCCGTACACCGGTCGTCAGTCGGAAATAGTTTTCAAACGCGGGAAGGGGGCGGCGAAGCATGGGAGAAATCATGGTGATCCGAATAAAGCCCTTTGAGGCGGCGGAGTGTATCTCGCAATCTTTGCTCAAAAGGTATCGACCGCGATAGGCCGGGTTGCGGCTCTTCACCCTCTTGCCGGCGTCGTAACTCGCGATTTCCTCTTTTTTGCACTGTCCTGGCAGACAGCTTTTTCGGCCTTGTGCTTCCGGTTCCGGTCCGCGTGTGTGGGGCGGTTAGAGACACCCAAGGTCAGATTTCTCGATACCAGCCCGACACTGTCAGTAGAAAACCTTCTTTGCCCTCGAACACCCGTCCTAGTCGCATGAACCGAATACGACGAAAGTCGATAGGATGCTTGAGCGGACGGGAGGTTTTACAAACGACGGACTGCCTATAGCTCGGGAAAGGTGTGCCGTGCTGACTCTTTCGGGCTTGCTGTGTATCCTTCAGGTTGAAAGGTATCCGCCGCAAGAATCTCGGAGGTGGGTTGAACTTTCCAATATTTGGACCGACTCCAAGTAGTATTCCTGGCGGACCGCCGTTATCTTTTTGGTTCCACAACTTGGCATAGCCAGTGGATAGGCATTTGCGCGACTCGATCGCCCAACTGACTCAGGAGGAGTTTCCTATGACAGCCCAACGCCCAACTCCCGGAACCCGCGCTGCTCAGCCCCCGTGCGAGCCTTCTGCCGTGCGCCTTCGCTATGCGCATCACCGGAGTTCCGTCCCTATCCGAGGCCGGACGTGTGAACGCCTGCCGTCCGTCGTCAGCCGAAGATGTGTCGGTCGGACGAATTCTCTCATGGCGAGCTGAGTTCACGCTTGTCGACATCGGATCTCTCCTGATCGTTCCCGGAGAGAATGCGGTGATATCCCTTGCCGAAACCGATAAGAGCTTTCATGAATCGTAGGCTTTCGTGGCTACTGCTCGCCTTGTTCAGTGTTCCGGCGCTTGCCGACTTCAAGGGATCCGTGAGCTTCGCAACGGATTATGTTTATCGGGGCTACACAAAGAGCAGAAACAATCCCGTCGGCCTGGGGAATCTGGAATACGAGCATGAACTCGGCTTGTATGCCGGCCTCTGGGTGGCACCGGTGAGTTTCGACGATGAATACTATGATGACCGAGCCCGTGTGGAAATCAATCCTTATCTGGGTTGGGCGACCAAGTTTGCCAAGAACTGGAAGCTTGATCTCGCGGCTAGCCGGTATCTATATGATGGCAAAGTGTTCGGCCAGGACTCGGACTATAACGAACTCTACGGTTCGCTCCATTACCGCGATCTTCTGAGCGCTCGGGTGGCTTTCGCCTACGATACCTATAACCGTGGCGCCAAGACCTTGGCCTATGAACTGGTCGGCCGCTATAGCCCGGTGGATCGGCTGCAACTGTCCGCGGGCGTAGGCTTTCATCAGGCCGGCGAACTGGCGCACTACGACTACTTTTTCTGGAATGCCGGAGTGACCTGGTACGTGAATCGGTATATTTCGGTCGATTTGCGCTATGTGGATACCAAGTTGCCTTATTACGAGCATCACGAGGACGAGCCTGAGAATGGATCGATATATCTCCAGCCGCTGGATGACCGCTTTCTATTTTCCCTCTCTGTCGGCTTTTAGTGAACTTTTGGCCTGGCCGCGGAATAAATAGAGTAGAACCGCGGATTGACAGGTCCTCTTGTAGGCGATTTATCGCTTACTAGCCGGATAGCCGAACGGTCAAAAGAGCACGGTCGACCTTGTTCGGGTCCAATGGTTTTGTAATGACGACAGGTCGAGTTTCTTTTGAAGGACGCCCCCTAGAATGCAGGCTTATGGGCTAGACCTGTTCGACAGTGGTGTAGCGTTCGAGAAGCGCTGAACGTATGTCTCACATTTGCAAATAGCTCGAGCTCTTCTTGGATGATGGGATGCCTAAGTTGGATGCTCTTATTGTTGGAGAAGCGCGATGAATCTGAGTAAGCCATGCCCGCCGGACCGTGAGCACGATGATGTGTTTTCACTGTTGCCCTGGCATATAACCGGAACCCTACAGAGCGAAGAGCAGGCGCGGGTGGAGGCGCATTTGAGCCGTTGCCTGATTTGCCGACGTGAACGGGTGAAGCTTTACGCGCTTTCGGAGCGAATCTCTCACACGCCTTGTCCGAATCTGGATCCGCAGGCCGGATACTCTCGCCTGCTCGCCACCATTCGGCAGCGTGAACGATCCGAATCGGCGGCGTTGCACTTCGATCGATTTGGCCGACTTCGAACCTGGCTCCGGCATTTTCCGGTCATCGTAAGCAAGCCACTGACCCGCGTGGCTCTGGCGGTGGTGCTTTTGCTGCTGATCGTCCCCTTGAGCTGGCGCCAGTGGGATCAACTAACGGAGCCCCGGTTTCGAACTTTGGCCGACCCCGCTTCGACCGCAGCCTCGAATCAGGGGGATCTGCGCCTGGTGGTCGAACCGAGTCTTGGCGCCGAACATGTTGATGCGCTCTTGAAAGCAGTCGACGGGAGCCGAGTCGACATGCCCGGTTCGGCGGACGTTTATACGGTCCGACTGGCCGACGGCAGAGACAAGAATGCGAGGATCGAAGCGGCCTTGGCCTACCTTCGGCGCCAACCGGGTGTATTGCTGGCAGAGCCGACAACCGGGCCTTCTTCGGTGCCATGACGTTCAGCTTGATCGCTTTAGTCTTGGCGCTCCTGTTGCAACTGACCGGATGCGCGGCGGACCGTGATTTTCCAAGCATCGGTCCCACGGCCGATCCATCGATTGAAGAGCGGCGCATCCTGGTGACTTTCACCGATTCGAGCATCGGACGCAAGGTGCCGGACAACATTCTGGATCGTTATCGCGCACATGGCCGTTACATGAGTTCTGCCTGGAGCACCCGCGTCGCGGTAGATTTGGCGGAGCAGTACGGGCTGAAGCTGATGGCGGAATGGCCTGTTACCATTTTGAGAGTAGTGTGCGTGGTGTACGAAATTCCTGTCGGTCAAATCCCCGCCGATACTATCAAGACCATCGCGCAGGATCGCCGGGTCGAATCCGTACAGATCATGCGGACCTTCCGGGCTTTAGTAAATAATGCGTCGGCTTCCTTCGGCAGTGATCCTTATTTTCGACTGCAAAAAAACTTACAGCGCATGCACATCGAGGAAGCCCATCGTCTGACGACCGGACGGGGCGTTCGCATCGCGCTGGTCGATACCGGTGTGGATGATACCCATCCCGACCTCAGGGGCCAAATCGCTGTCTCTAAAAATCTGGCATCATCGAATCACGATAAACCGACCGATGATATCCACGGGACGGCTGTCGCCGGCATAGTCGCCGCTCACCGTGGAAATGGAATTGGTATTGCGGGAGTTGCGCCCGATGCCAAAATCTACGCGCTTAAGGCGTGTTGGCCGGAGCGCTTCGGTTCCGTCGCTGCAGTGTGCAACAGCTTTACGCTCTTGGCGGCGCTCAATGAAGCCGTGCGTCTTGGCACCCATATCATCAATCTGAGCCTGACCGGGCCTGATGATCCGCTGGTCGGACGGCTTCTTCGGGCGGCGATCGATCAGGGTATCCTCGTGGTCGGCGCGGACGCCCGTGAAAACGGATCGATCGCGGGCTTTCCCGCCAATCAGACCGGAGTCATTGCGGTCCGAGCCGCCCAGGTGGATCGCAAGCCGGAAGCGGCCGCCAACGATGGGATCCATGCCCCCGGTACCGATATTCTTACGACACTGCCGCACGGGAGGTACGACTTCGTGTCCGGTAGTTCCTTCGCCGCTCCCCATGTCACGGGCCTGTTGGCCCTGATGCGGCAACTCAAGCCCAGCTTGACCTCGCCTGAGGCTATAGAACTCCTACACGCGTCGGCGGCGACCTCCGCGCAAGCTCCGAATCCATTGGACCGGATCGTCGATGCTTGCCTTGCACTCGCGCGATTGCTCGGTATCCCTGATTGCGGAAAGCCTTCGTAGCCGATCTTCACGTTCCCGAACCGCCGCTTCATGACTAGGTGGAGAGCTTTCTATCGCGCGAGCAGCCGGCGTCATGACATATCCTCTTCGGAAGGATCCATGAGCTCCGGTGTCAGCTCGTTAAATAAGGTCTGAAGCCTCTTGCGTGCATGAAACATCCGTGTTTTCACCGTATTTTCCGGACAGTCGAGGATGGCTGCGATCTCCTGATAACGAAGTCCATGGCCAAAGGTCAACTCGATAACGGCGCGTTGCTCCTGCGGGAGCGAGTCCAAAGCAACGGAGAGCAGATCCTCGCCTTCCACCTGCCGTGCCGGTGACGCTCTGTTATCCGCCAATTCCTCTCCGAACTCGTCAATAGGCACGGCATGGGCGGATCTGGCCTGCTTCGCCGAGGCCTTAAGCGCCTTTCGATAAGCAATACCGAAAATCCAAGTTGATACCTTACATGTGTAATCAAAGGTCTCGGGCTTTTCCCACACGACTAGCATCGTTTCATTGATCACATCCTCCACCATATCCGGCTGTCGCGTCGCCTGAAAAATAAACCTGGACAAGCGATGATAGAAGGCCGAATACAACATCTCGAAAGCACTCACATCGCGCGCCTGGATACCGGTCATCAGTTCCCGATCCCGATGATCATCGATGCATGAGGCGGTTTGTCTATCAGGCAGGATTAGCGTGGGATCGACGGTCATAGGCAATGAATCGGTACCATGGTTGGTTTTTCCGAAGCAGGAATAATCCGAGTCTAATCTGTAGATTTCGGGAAATTCCGAAAAGGTTCACCGCCGTCAGGATTTTTTGCCGCGGGATGTCGCGGCGGTCTGAAAAGGGGGCCCCTGCCCAATAAGGAGCCGGTCGAACCCGATTTCTGGGTGACAACTCACTACCCTTACTTAGGCGGACAACCGCCTCATAGAAAAGATTCGGGCGCTGATACTACAGCAGACTCTTTAGCGGGCTAGAGCATTTTCATACCGACTGTACGGGCACTCGCGCGTAGGTCGGGAATCCTTTCCCGACGCCACGTCTCGGCCGCGCATCTTC
>NZ_JBDIVO010000268.1:0-6328 GCF_039794385.1 Methylocaldum sp.
GGCTCAACCGATTCCGCCGGATTTTGATCCGCTGGGAAAAACGAACCGACACCTATCTTGCCATGCTGCACTTGGCCTGCGGCATCATTACTTGGCGGGCAACGGGTCTACTGGGATAGGCTCTTAGAGCGTTTTCCATCCCGGTGTACGGATTCGTTCCAGGAGGGGAGAGCGTAGGTCGGCAATCCCTTCCCAATCGCAAACGGTCGCGACTAAAGCGACCGTTTGCGATTGGGAAGGGATTCCAGCCTGACCGGGCAGCTGTGCTCTCCCCAGTGGCGGGGGCGCTTTCGCGACGCCATCCAGAGGGGAGAGGGCTTTCTCAGGAAATTCCTAAAGGGTTAGGCGAGCCGGATGCATTCAGCGATGACCCCGCGCGCGTTCCCAAGCATAGTGGATCGCGTTTTTCATCTGGTCCCATTTGCTGCTCGGCTGTTTTTTCTCCCACACACGCCGGACATCCGGCTCCAGCGCTGCCCAGTCCTTGCCGGAGTAGGCGGGATCGCTACCCAGCGCGTGGCCGAAGCGGTAGGCGGGCAGGTACCGATCATAAGGCTGTCCCTGATTGCCGAAATGGGTCGAATAGTGCTGGCGAAAATCGGCATCGAAACGCTCGAAGCCGGACGGTGTTTCGGCTGCGCCTCTGCCGAATTCTTCCACGTCGACTTCGGTCCGGCGCAGCGTATCGTGGATGGTCTCGATATGTTCCGTCACGCCTTTGCTGACGGTGACTTCTTCAACCACCCGTGCTTCCTTGGAGGCTACAGCTTCTTCCCCCGTTTCGGTGAGCTCGATGGTGCCTTCCTTGAAGGCTGCCATGTCTGCGTCCGACACGGGACGGTCGACCCGGTGGCGTTCGACGTTGACGTGCTCTTCGCGCAGAGTGATGTCTTCGTCAACCGGCCGCTCCTTGACATGGGTATAGACGCGGACTCCGCCACGCTTGACGGCGCGCTTGCCCACTTTCAGCTCTTCCTCGACGACCGGGATTTTCGCTTCCTCGGCGGTACGCATAGGTTCTGTAGTAGTGCCCGCTTTGCCCATGGTCGGCTGTTGTGTCATGTCGGTCTGCTGCCATTGACCCGCGCGCTCCTCGATATTCACCGCGCCGTGTTCCTCCAGAATCTCTGCAGCACGGTCGGCGTGGCTTTCGTCGGTTTCGACGGTGACCAGGAGGCCGCCGCGGCGTACGCCTTCAGAGTAATAACGGATGTCCTCCGCAGGAAGCCCGATTTCATGCCGGCGCTCTTCCAGCAGCCCGAGCTTGGAAAGGACGAAGCGGAGGCCGGATTCCTTCTGGGCTCCACCGGCTGCGCCTAGCTCGCGCTCGTATTCGACATCGCTGGTCATGACATGAATGTGATCTCGGCCGAAGCCTTCACGCTCGAGGTCGTGCACGACTTTTTCGGCTTCCGATCGGTTATCCAGTAATCCAACCACTGTGTTAATCATGGCTTTCTCCTCGTCCGAACGTTAAAAAATACGATTAAAAACATCGAGGCATCTCAGTTTGAGACTCCAGGCTGTTCAAGGTCCGTCGTCTGTCTCTCCGGAGGAACCCGCTCGACCGACACTTCCTCGCGCCGCAGGGTCACTTGTTGCGGCCGGTGCGATTCCGTTTTGCGTCGGGTCACGTGCAGCTCTTCCTTCAGAATCAGCTGCTTCCGCACTACCAGGGTTTCTTCGAATACGGGAATGATCAGCGTGTCGCCTTCATGCCGGGCGGGCACCGGCTCATCGATAGGACGGTTTACGGCGACCCGCTCGACATGAAGCGTTTCCTGGATTAGTGGATCATCGACCTCTTCGACCCGGGTAGAAATGCGTTTGGTGATGCGCACCCGCCCGGTTTCGATTTTGCGGATTTGCCGTACCAGTCGTTCCTCCGCTACGGGAATGGTCAGCGTTTCGCCGTTTTCCGACGGGTCCCGCCAAGTGGTCATGGCTTCGGCCAAGGTCATGGGCAGAACATAGGTTCCGTCTTCCTGCCGATCGAGGACGTTCACGGGGATCACCAGCCGTTCGCCGCGCTCGAATTGCACTTGCACTACGGCCTGTTCGTTGATGGGAAGGAATGCGGGATCGACAAAACCCAGTAAACCGTCTCTGCTGACGACTACCGCACCGGGTTGGAATGAGCTTTCCATGGCGTACGGCTTAGCTTGAGGTCTCCGATTCGGACTGGTAGGGCGGTGGATTCTGTACACCCGCGAATGCGGATTCGCGCGGCGAGACTAAAGTGATTCCTCTTTGCATCCTGATGTCTCGATTCCTTATCAAGTAACGCCGATGTTTCTATTTGGAAACGGACAGCATCGCGGAGTTCCCCGCGAACCGCCAAGTTCCGAAGCTATTTGCACGCGGAGAACCATCCAGGTCTTGTGTCGCGACGGCAACGGTGACATTCGGCGGCATCGACGCCGATAATACGGGGCCAACTACCTAGAATGCCCGGTTCGGCCGGCCGCTTCCTTCCAAAGAGACCGTCACCGCCATGCGTCGCGATATTCCCGCTGTACGAATGAAGGATCTTCCGCATGACCCACGCGGACTGTCCTCTATCGATATCGCCGAACGCAGAAAACGATATGGCCGGAACGACATTCTCGAAATCGCCGGCAGTCCGTGGCTGGAACTGGCGCGCGATACGCTCAAGGACCCCATGATCTGGTTCCTGGTCGGAACCGGTCTCATTTATGCCGTGCTCGGCAGTTATGCCGAGGCGATGACGCTAATGGCGGCCATTCTGCCGTTGCTGGGCATGGATGCCTTTCTGCATCGCCGGACACAGGTATCGACTGAAGGACTCGGCCGGCAGCTTGCTCAGACCGCCCGTGTCGTCCGTGACGGTGCGCTATTGGAAATCTCCGCTTCCGAGCTGGTTCCCGGCGACCGGGTGCGGATCGAGACCGGCGAGGCTTTTCCGGCCGACGGGTTGATCTCCGCCGGGGAGCAATTGCAGGCGGATGAATCGTCTCTGACCGGAGAAGCGTATCCGGTGCCGAAGCACGCTCTCAGAGCAATGCCGCTGCGATTCGACGAATCAGCCTGGATCGACGATGTGCATTGGGGATTCGCCGGTACCCGCCTGTTGACCGGCCAGGCGGAAATGACTGTAGTGTATACGGGCGGGCAAACGCTTTACGGCGAGATCGTCCGTGCCGCGGCCGCCGGCGAACGGGAGCGCACGCCGTTGCAGACCGCCATTTCCAACCTGGTGACGCTCTTGATCGCGGCTGCCGGAGTGCTTTGCCTGATTCTGGCCGGCGTGCGGCTGCATCAAGGCCACGGCTGGGTGGACGCCCTGGTCAGCGCGGCGACCCTCGCGGTGGCGGCTCTTCCCGAAGAGTTTCCGGTGGTATTCACCCTGTTTCTGGGCGTCGGCGTGTATCGGCTGGCGCGGCGGAAGGCGCTGGTCCGGCGCGGCGTATCGGTGGAGAACATCGGTCGCATCACCTGCATCTGTTCCGACAAGACCGGCACGATTACCGAGGGCCGTCTTCGGCTCGAACATCTGGCCCCCGGCGCGGACGTTTCCGAAGATGAACTGCTCCGATGGGCGGCGTTTGCGTCCCGTGCGGAATCCGGCGATCCCATGGATACGGCGATCCTCGAACGCGTTCAGAAACGTGCGATTTCGGCCGCTGCCGATGTCGTGCTCGAGACCTATCCCTACACCGAGCAGCGCCGCCGCGAAACCGTGGTGGTGCGGATCGGCGACAGGATACACGTGGCCAGCAAGGGGGCTCCTGAAGTCTTGCTGGCGCTGGTAAACCTTAGCGAGGTGGAACGGACCGATTGGGCGTCGCGGGTCGACCGCCTGGCCGCCGAAGGCCACAAGGTGCTCGCTTGCGCATGCTGGCATCTGGATGGCGCCTGGAGCGGCGGCGAACCGGACCGCGGCGGCCGGTTCCTGGGATTGCTGGCTTTCGAGGACCCGATCCGGGACGGCGTGATCGAATCGGTGCGGGAATGCCGCGCCGCCGGCATCCGCGTGGTGATGGTCACCGGCGATCACCCGGCGACCGCGGGCGGCGTGGCGCGGCAGATCGGGATGAAGGGCGGCATCGTTCTGGGCGACGAACTGGTCCGCCGTCTCGATGATGGTGCCTCTCTTCGTCCGGATGTCGACGTGGTGGCGCGCGCCCTGCCTACCCAGAAGCTGGCCCTGGTGCGGGCATTGAAGGCGGAAGGCGAGATCGTGGCCGTCACCGGCGACGGCGTGAACGACGTTCCGGCGCTTCAGGCTGCCGATATCGGCATCGCCATGGGTGAGCGCGGTACCCGTAGCGCACGGGAAATCGCTTCCATCGTCCTGCTCAACGACAATTTCGGCACCATCGTGCGGGCCATCGCCGAGGGGCGGCAGCTATTCCGCAATCTCCAGCTCAGCTTCCAATATCTGCTGCTGATCCACATCCCCTTGGTCATTACGGCCACCTTCATTCCGCTGATCGGGCATCCCATCCTGTACTTGCCCGTACATATCGTCTGGCTGGAGACGCTCATCCACCCGACGGCGCTTTTGGTGTTTCAGGAACTGCCGGCGCGCGGGCCGCTACGGCTGGTGCCGAAGCGCCGGGAGGCGCGATTTTTCTCGGGTGGGGAGTGGTTCCTGATCGCCACGATCGGAGCTCTGATCACTGCGCTGATCTTGTGGACCTACGACCGCAGCCTTCTGCCGGGCGGCAGTGTCGAACATGCGCGCGCCATGGCGATGGTGGCGCTGACCTGCGCCAGTGCGGCGGCCACTGCCGTTCTGAGCCGTTTGCGGACGAAGACCGCCTGGCTGATGGTCGTTGCGACCGTCGGATCGTCGCTGGTTCTGGTGCAGACGCCTTGGCTGGCCGCGCGTTTGAGTCTGCAACCCTTACACCGGGACGACTGGCTGATCGCCATGTTCGGCGGGCTGTTATCCGTCGCCGGCCCCATGGTTCTGTACTATGCGGCGAGGCGTCTCGTCCGGGCGGCGGGTAATTTTCTCGCCGGCTATTTTCGTCGCGCCGCTGAGGATGGTCGGAATGAAGTAACCGCTTCGCGATCGCCGGAGGCCCCGCTCACCCGCTATGCCTGGCTATCGATCTTCGCGGCCCTCGTGACGATCGCCTTGAAGACGGTCGCCTATCTCGTGACCGGTTCCGTGGCGCTTCTGTCCGATGCGGCCGAATCCCTGGTGAACCTGTTCGGAGCCGCGGCGGCCTTGGTCGTCCTCACGCTGGCCGCGCGACCGGCCGACGAGAACCATCCGTTCGGGCACGGTAAAGCCGAATATTTCTCCAGCGGTTTCGAGGGCGCGCTGATTGTCGTGGCGGCCGCCGGCATTGCCTGGGCGGCCTGGGATCGCCTGATGCATCCTCAGGCGCTGGCGGCGATCAATCTGGGCATGCTGGTTTCGGTGGCGGCAGCGCTGGTCAATCTGGCGGTGGCCAGGGTGCTGCTGCGAGCGGGACGCCGGTCCGGATCGATCACGCTCGAGGCCGACGGCAAGCATTTGATGACCGACGTCTGGACCACCGGCGCCGTACTGGCAGGGCTGGGCGGAATCGCATTGACCGGGTGGCAATGGCTGGACCCGGCCATCGCGCTTCTGGCGGCCCTCAATATCGTGGTCTCGGGCACCCAGCTCATACTGCGCTCGCTTTCCGGGCTGCTCGGCGCCGCCATACCTCCCGAGGAACGCCATCGCATCGAACGCATTCTCGACAACTACCGGCGGCAAGGCATCCAGTTCCACGACCTCCGCGCCCGCGTCGCCGGCACCCAGCGGCTGATCACCCTGCATGTGCTTGTACCCGGCGCGATGACGGTCCAGGAGGGACACGAACTCCTGGAGCGCATCGAGTCCGATATCCGCGAGGTCATTCCGAATCTCCTCATCGTGACCCATATCGAACCTTTGGAAGACGCGTCTTCCTTTCGCCATGAAATCATCCAATAAGCCGATAGGGAGGCCATGTGCCAACTGCCATGCCGTTTCTGCCGGATTATAGGGTGGTTGTCGGATTGGTTTACGGCCTGTGGGAGCAGGCTTTAGCCCGCGATTGAGCGACGAACGGAAACTGCTCTAGGATGGTAGGTCGGCAATCCTTTGCCGACCGTGTGTCGGAAAGGGATTTCCGACCTACTATGGTGGGTTACGGCGCACGTGAAGCGCAGTGTTCGGCATCGATCGGCGGTATAGTGCGCCTAACCCACCCTACAACCTCCGCGCCATAGGGGCGTAGGTCGGCAATCCTTTGCCGACAGTGTGTCTTACCGTCATCGATCGTTTACATTCAGCCCCAAGCCACCCTGCCGGAACGCTGTTTGACTCGGTACATTTCCATAT
>NZ_JBDIVO010000269.1:0-6291 GCF_039794385.1 Methylocaldum sp.
GTGGCCTTGCTGCGCGCCCGAGCCGCGATACAGGCGCTCAAGGGTGACAACGCGGATCAGGATGCCGGCATCGATATCGTGCGCCGCGCCCTGGAGGAACCCTTGCGCCAGATCGTCGCCAATGCCGCCGGTGCGCCTTCGGTCGTGGTGAACCGGGTGTCGGCGGGCGAGGCCGATTTCGGGTATGACGCCGCCGCCGACTGCTACGGCCACTTATTCGAACTGGGCGTGATCGATCCTACCTTGGTGGTCCGTTGCGCGCTGCGCTTCGCCGCGTCGGTCGCCGGGTTGCTGCTGACCACCGGCTGCATGGTGGGCAGTGCGCAAGACGCATGAGGATGCCACGGCATCCGAATTTACCGCCGACTGGTATGCAAGGGTTTTCGAGCATCTGGGTTCGGGGGTGCTGCTGCTCGACGAACAGGGTGGTCTGCTCTGGGCCAACCGGGCCTATGATGCCGTCACCGGCTTTAACCATCGGGCGTCGATCGGTGGGCAGCCGCCTCATGTCGTCGACCACGCAAGCCTTGTGCGCCGCGCCAAGCCGCAGCTGGACGCGGTCGGAGCCTGGCAGGGCGAGGTGGTCGGCATTTCGGCAGCCGGGCATGAACTGCCGTTGCTCGTTAGTTTGAGCCGCGTGCCCAGCGCACACATTAAAAAATCTTGGCTGGTGGAAGCCATTTTCGAAATTGGGCCGAGCTGGGGTTATATCCGGCAACTCGAACGCCTGGCCCACCACGATGCGCTAAGCGGATTGCCCAATCGGGAGAGCTTCAGGGCCGAAGCGCGCAGCGCGTTTCATCGCTGCCGGCGGACGGGCCGCGAGATGGCGGTGATGCTCATGGATCTGGATGGCTTCAAGCCGGTGAACGACACCGCGGGGCACGAAGCGGGCGACCATGTGCTTGCGGTAATCGCCAAAAGACTGCGGCACGTCGCGAGGGAGCATGGCGCCCTGGCCGCCCGGCTAGGCGGCGATGAATTCGCGCTGCTGCTGCCCGAAGCCGCCGATCGCGGCGCGGTGGGAGCGCTCGCGGGGGCTGTGCTGCGGGCGGTGGGGCGACCGACGAAGGCGGCTGGCTGTACATTCGAGTTATCGGCAAGCATCGGCATTTGCCTGGGGCCGGACGGCGAAACGGATGTCGGCGAACTGCTGAGCCGTGCCGATGGCGCCATGTACCGAGTCAAGGAGGAAGGTGGGCGGGGCTACAGATTCCATTCACATCATTCAATAGAGAGGCCTACCATGAGAAATCTGGCTGAACGCGACTTTGATACGGCAGCACGGAGTAACCGTTTCCGTACCTTCTTTCAACCCATTGCCAATCTACAGAATGGCACGATTAGTCTGACCGAAGCACGCGTGCGCTGGCAGTTTCCGGATACGGGCTTAATGACGGCGCGCGAGGTCCTGGACAATGTTTCCGCGATGCGGCGGGAAGATAAATTGGATTTCATGGTGCTGGAGCAGGCCTATATCGCCTTGCGCGAGTTAAATGTCCATCTGCTGCGGTCCGTGCAGATCGCGGTCAACCTGTCCGCCGCCACCTGCCTGCGCGGAGATTTTGTGGAGCGTTTATCCCGATATGTCGACGAGAACGGGCTACCGACGTCCCGGTTCCGTCTCGATATACCGGAGGAGGCGTTTTCGGCGCATCCTAAACGAGCGGCCGACCTCGTCTCCGCCCTGGTTGGCAAGGGTTTCGAAGTGGTGGCAGATCATGTCGGAAGTGCATCGATCGTGACTTCCCTGCTGGCCGAACTCCCGCTCGCGCTGATCAAACTCGACGAGCGCCTGGTTCACGGATTGCCCGCGAACGCCGAGGCCGTCAGCACCGTATCGACGACCATCGCGGCGGCCGCCCGATTCGGCTTCGCCGTGGGGGCCGAGGGCGTCTCGCGGTTGGATCAGCTGGAGTGGCTGCGCAAAGCCGGCTGCCGGGAAGGTCAAGGCATGCTGATCAGCAAACCGCTTCCGTTGAGCGAACAGATAGTTCTCCTTCGGAGGGGGCGTTGTTGGTGACGATTTTCCGATCCGGATCGGTGAGATCGATGCCAGGCAGGACGTTCGGGATTCATCCGGCTTTCTAGTGCATCTAAGCGGTCAACTGCCGTTTTAGGATAATCAGTAGTCTCTGGGCCAGTCATGCGTTAAAAGGGATGAAGAAATAAGCTGAGGCACCGCCAATCTCTTCATCCGGTGGAGACACAAGCTATGAGTATGCAGAGAGCTTTTCACTCTATTTATGCCCACGGATTTATTCGCGCTGTGGTCTGTACGCCTTTCGTGCGGGTGTCCGATCCGCGGTTCAATGTTGAGCGGATCCTAAGCCTCGCCCGCCGCGCCTCGGAGTTGAATGCCGCAGTCGCCCTGTTTCCCGAGCTGGGGATCTCTGCCTATTCCAATGAAGATCTCTTTCATCAGGATGCGCTATTGGATGCCACCGAGGCCGCCCTCTCCCGGCTGGTTGAGGAGAGCGAAAGTCTGACACCTGTCCTGCTGGTGGGCGCTCCGCTCCGGTTCGAAGGCAAGCTCTTCAATTGCGCCGTGGTCATCTACCGGGGACGGGTGCTGGGTATTGTCCCCAAGAGCTATCTCCCCAATTACCGGGAGTTCTACGAGAAGCGCCAATTTACCTCGGGCCGCGCTGCGGTCAGCCGCGAGATGCGCTTTCTCAACAGCCGCGTCCCCTTTGGGGCCGATCTGATCTTCCGCGCCCTCAATGTCGAGGACTTCTCATTGCACGTGGAGATCTGCGAAGACCTCTGGACGCCGATCCCGCCCAGCACCTACGCTGCCCTCGCCGGAGCAACCGTGCTTGCCAACCTCTCGGCGAGCAACATCACCATCGGCAAGGCCAAGTACCGCCGCGATCTCTGCGCGTCGCAGTCGGGCAAGTGCATCGCCGCCTATCTCTACTCGGCCGCAGGCCCGGGCGAGTCGACCACGGATCTTGCCTGGGACGGCTATGCACTGATCTATGAGAACAATGAGCTGCTGGCGGAAGCAGGGCGCTTCTCGGCAGAGGAGCAGGTGATCGCGGCTGATATCGATCTGGAGCGTCTGGCCCAGGACCGGATGCGAATGACCAGCTTCAACGATACGGTGACCGACCACCGGGACCGGGTGCGCGCCATCCGTTGGGTGGAATTCGAATTCCAGGTGCCCACCGGCCCGATCGGGCTGATGCGAACCGTGGAGCGCTTTCCTTACGTGCCCATTAACCCGGCGGAGCGCGATGAGCGCTGCTTCGAGGCCTACAACATCCAGGTGCACGGACTCATGAAGCGCCTGAAGAGCTCGGGCATCGAGCGCCTGGTGATCGGCGTCTCGGGAGGGTTGGATTCCACCCAGGCCCTGATCGTCGCCGCCAAGACCATGGACCGGCTCGGTCTGCCGCGCAAGAACATCCTCGCCTATACCCTACCCGGCTTCGCCACGAGCGACGTCACGCGCCGTAATGCCCATGGGCTCATGGATGCGCTCGGAGTCACGGCCGGGGAGATCGATATCAAGCCATCCTGCCTGCAGATGTTTAAGGACATCGATCATCCCTTTGCCAGGGGCGAGGAGGTCTATGATATAACCTTCGAGAACGTCCAGGCGGGCGAGCGCACCTCGCACCTGTTTCGGCTCGCCAACCTTCATAATGCCCTGGTCCTGGGCACCGGTGACTTGAGTGAACTGGCACTCGGCTGGTGCACCTATGGCGTCGGCGACCACATGTCGCACTACAATGTCAACGCCTCGGTTCCCAAGACCCTGATCCAGCACCTGATCCGCTGGGTCATCAACTCCCATGAGTTCGACGAGAAGACCGGCGCCATCCTCCAGTCGATCCTGGATACCGAGATCTCACCCGAACTGGTCCCCGCCTTCCTCGATGATCGTGAAAAGTCGGTGAAAAAAGCCATCCAGAGCACCGAAGAGACGATCGGCCCTTATGAGCTCCAGGATTTCAACGCCTATTACATTACCCGCTACGGCTTTCGCCCGAGTAAGGTCGCCTTCTTGAGCCATGCGGCCCGGAGCGATAAGCAGCGGGGGCCCTGGCCGGATCTTCTGCCGGCGGAGAAACACAGGGAGTACGACCTTCCCGTCATCAAAAAATGGCTGGAAGTGTTTCTCTACCGCTTCTTCAAAATCAGTCAATTCAAGCGCTCCTGCCTGCCCAATGGGCCGAAGGTGGGCTCCGGCGGATCGCTCTCGCCCCGCAGCGACTGGCGTGCACCCAGCGACTCCGAAGCGGAGGTATGGCCCGAGGAATTGCGGCGCAATGTGCCGGGATAGACTTAAGTCCAGAAGCTCTTGCTGTAACTTTTGCGGTTCGCGGCGACGCGCAGCGCCCTGCGTCGCAACCGCGGGTCAGGCGGCGACACCGGCCCCGGCCTCCCGCATTTTGCGGCGGGCCTGCTCTCCGCCTTCGGGGGTGACGGGACGGGTGGCATCCTGGATCACCATGACCTCGAAGCCGTCCCGGCGTGCGTCCAGCACCGTGGCGAGTACGCAGACGTCCTCCGCAAGGCCGCCTACCCAGAGGCGTCTGATGCCCTGCTGGCGGAGATGTTGGGCAAGTCCGGTCTGGTCGAAGGCCGAATTCTGATCCTGGTCGAAGCGTACGCCCTTGGTCACAACGACGGTCGAGTCGGGGAGTTTCAGGTCGGGATGAAAGCGGGCGCCCTCTCTATCCTGGATGCAGTGAGGCGGCCAAGGACCTCCGCTTTCCTGGAAGCTCATATGCCCCACAGGGTGCCAGTCGCGCGAGGCATAGACCGGGATGTTCCGGGCCACGGCGGCCGCGATCCAGCGGTTGAGCACGGGCACCACTGCGTCACCGTTTTCGATCGGCAATGCCCCGCCCGGACAAAAGTCGTTCTGCACATCGACTACGATCAAGGCGTCGCCCGGCGCAAAGGCGCCGTCTACATCTGTCATTCCGATTCTCCTTTGGTTTTTGGCGGTGAATCACGCGTGAAAGATGCCCGACTTGAAGTCAGCCTTCAGGCACGTGTTTCGAAACGGCCTCCAGTACGCTTGTGTGCAGCTGCTGGTCTTTCTCATGGAATAACACGAAGCGTATGTGTTTGACCGACAAGAGCTTCGGTGCTTCCTCGATAATCGTTTTAAAGGCAATACGTGCCGCCGGTTCCATCGGATAAGCGAACGCGCGGGTCGAGAGAGCCGGAAAGGCGATGGACCGGATATTGTTCTGTTCGGCCAGATGGAGCGCGTTGCGGTAGCAGGAGGCGAGCAATTCGTCGGCGGGCTCGTCAACCCCGTAGACCGGTCCAAGGCAGTGAATCACATAGCGGTTGGGCAGGTTATGGGCGCCGGTGATGACCGCCTGGCCCGGGCGAATGGGTGCCAACGGCCGGCACTCCTCTTCGAGGCCCGGACCCGCGGCGCGGTGGATCGCACCGGCCACGCCGCCACCGATGCGGAGTTCGGCGTTGGCCGCGTTGACGACAGCCTCCATATCGGGTTGATTGGCAATATTCCCCTGCACGCATTCGATCGTTACGCTGTGGATAGTCCGCTTGGTCATCGATGCCACTCCCTCGTTCGTGCTGTCTGTCGCGACAGCTTTACCGCATAACCAGGCCGGTTATGTGGCTAAGCTTGAAGCATCTGTTTTTGCCGCACCGGCAGTAGTTATTGACATTTTGCAGCAAGGAAATTTCCGGTGAAGCCGGAATCGATCAGCCGGCGTGGGAATTACATCAAACGAGAACAATTTCCACTCGATTCCAAGCCTCTCGATATTACTTATAACCGACTGTTATCGGCAAATGCGCCGCGGCCCGGAGACCAGGGGGCACGACAGATGCCGTATCCGTCGGAAGAGAGATCTTAGGGTATGAATTGCTCCCGAATGATCCGTTCCTCGAGATCGTGTTCCGGATCGAACAGCAGCGTCAAGGCGATGTCGCTGGCCTCGCGGACCCGTACGATATGCACGTCTCTTACCTCGTGAAAGTCGGCGACCGCGCTGACCGGCCGTTTGTCCGGCTCGATGATCGTAAACTCGATCGCGGCCCGGCTGGGAAGCAAGGCCCCGCGCCAGCGGCGGGGGCGGAATGGCGAAATCGGCGTGAGGGCCAGGACGCCGGATCCCAATGGCAGGATCGGACCGTAGACCGACAGGTTGTAGGCGGTACTGCCGGCGGGTGTCGATACGAGGACACCATCGCAGAAAAGTTCGTCGAGACGCACCACATTGTCGATTTTGATCCGAATTTTCGCGGTTTGCCGGGTTTCCCGCAACAGCGAGACCTCGTTAATCGCCAGCG
>NZ_JBDIVO010000270.1:0-6276 GCF_039794385.1 Methylocaldum sp.
GGTCCCAGATGAACGAGGCCGGCAGCAGAAAACGGACGTTGGCGCAGATGCCGAGATTGTCCGCAAGGCGCAGGGACAGCCAGCGTCCCATGCCAAGGCTTTGAACGATGACGATTTCCGGTTCGAAGGGGGAGGCCGGCGGTGTGCTGTCCGCCGTCAAAAGTTCGGCGAGAAATTCCAGCTTGTCGGAGTGGTAGAGGCGAAGCACGGGGCGGTCAGTTAGGTTTCGTTCTTAATACCCTCACCCTAGCCCTCTCCCAGCGGGAGAGGGAAAGATCGGTATTGCCATGCAAATAGCGGATTGCGCTTGGGCCCGCCTCGTGGGAAAGGCTCCGGCTTACGAGGTGCAGCGCCGTAGGCTGGGTCCAGGAACGAGACCCAGCATTTTCAGGAGATCAGATGCGAGATCGAACTGGGATTACGCAAAGCTCCATTCCAGCCTACGGACTTTGCCATTCCTGCGGCGCGGGGATGCCGGTTTACGCCTTGCCCAAGTGAGGCCATTGATAACCCTTGACCAGACCTTGCCAGTAAATCACCGGGATGATGTAACGCTTCAACAGATACATGCTGTAGCGCTCCTTGCCCTGGTCGAAGGGAAAGGTTTCCTTGGGCTTCAGGTCGTAGTCGAATTCGGCCAGGATCAGCTTGCCGTAACCGGTGATCAGCGGGCACGAAGTATAGCCGTCGTATTTGGCTACCGGCTGTCCGCCGTTCATGACCGACAGGAGATTCGCGGTCAGGATCGGGCTTTGCGCCCGGACTGCCGCCGCCGTCTTGGACGTGGGCAGGCTGCTGGCATCGCCCAGGCTGAACACGTTGGGGTAGCGGACGTGCTGCAAGGTGTCCTTATTTACGTCCACCCACCCGCCTTCGTTCCCGAGCGGACTTTTCTTGAGGAAGTCGGGAGCGCTCATGGGCGGAACCACGTGGATCATGTCGTAGGGCTGAACGACGCTCTCTCCGGTATCGAGATTCTTGAACACGGCCTCTTTCGACGCCGGGCGCAGTTCCACCAGATTGTGCTTGAAATGAACTTCGATATTGCGCGGTTTCACCACCTGTTCCATCAGGCTGGCGGCGTATTTGGGCGCGCTGAAGATGGTGGGCGTGGCGCAGTAGTAGACGACGCGGGATTTGTCACGCAGGCCGTGCTTGCGGAAATAATCCTCCGCCAAATACATGATTTTCTGCGGTGCGCCGGCGCATTTGATGGGCGGCGGCGGAAAAGTGAACACGGCGTTGCCGCCCTTGAAGTTCCGGATGTTTTCCCAGGTGGTGTTCACGGTGTCGTAGCTGTAATTGCTGCACACCCCGTCCTTGCCTACCGCTTCCTTTACGCCCGGGATCTTGTCCCAGTCGATCTGTAGCCCCGGACAGACGACCAGGTAGTCGTAGCCGATTTCCTTGCCGCCCTCGGTTTTCAGCGAATTGTTGGCGGGATCGAACTCCGCGGCGGCATCGCGTATCCAGGTGGCGCCTTTGGGGATCAACTCGGCCATCGGTTTGACCGACTGCTCGCGAGTGACGACGCCGCCTCCGACGAACGTCCAGAAGGGCTGGTAATAATGCTTCTCGGACGGCTCGATGATGGCGACATCCGTTATCCCGGCATGCAGCAGACGGGCGGCGATGCCGAGCCCGGCGGCGCCGCCGCCGATCACTACGACACGATGATGAATCTTGCTATCCATGGGGTCTTCCTCTTGGGTGGATGAGTTTTAGAATTTATTAATCGAGATTTCTTATTTTCAGATTCATTCTCAATGATTTGGCTTGTCCGCCCAATTCTGCCTTGCATGGAGGTCCTTTGACAATGTATTCCGGTTTTGGACCGGCTGTCGGCCTGCGCGAACGTCGCCCCGCCCGGATTAGGTAAGTCTTTGTAATGGCTGAGGCCAATTTAACCTGCTATCTTCATGTGGCGGAGGAACAACACGCTTTGGGAGTTCAGTCGCGCTTTAGTTTGTTCATCAATTACAAGGAAACAATAATGTTTAAGAAACCGTCTGTAATTACCGTTTGCGTCGCTACCGGGATGATCTTTTCGGCCTCTGCTTCTGCGGATATCGTGATCAAATCGGGAGTAGGGCGCACTCAAACGGTTATGGAAGCCTCGATTCATTACGACGATTTGGGAAATGACGATATCGATTGGCCGGCGATAGCGCCGAATTACGAGGGAGATACCCAGCTCGGAGAAATGGCCGTAAAAGTAGATAACAAGACTACGTTGGTATGCGCCGTCTTGGGGAAAGGATACGATCTACAGGTTTTTACGGACGGCTCCGGAGCGCCCGTCATGCTTCCGACAGGACAGCCTCTCGTGGTGCCCGGCCATCTTCGCCATGTCATCACGTGTACCGATTCGTCGGGTTCGGAACTGTCGCGGTTGAGCACCGATGGCGATACGCCTGTCAGCTTTTCTCCGGTAGCATATCCTTGTAAATGGGCGGTCACGGAAATCATGTATGTCAAGGCGCCCGTGCTCACGGTGGGGCCAATTACCGCTCCCGGAAATACTGGAATGTTCAGTGGCGTTACAGGCGGCACCCTTACTGTAAAGGGTACGATCAATGCCTGTACCGGCCAAAATGTATTCACGAGTATTACCGGAACGCTTGCCAATTAAGCATGGATTACTAATCTCGATTTCATAATGCCTAAGGGATCGGCTTAGCCGGCTGATACAGATTATGCCGATCCCCCCTTTTCTGGCTCTGTATCTGAATACCCGTTCCCTTGCCGCAGTTGCTCTCTCCGCGTATCGGCCGTAGTGCTGCCGGCGTTGATCTCGCTCTTGGAGCATTCAGCCATCAGTCTCCTTTCGTTTCCAAGCGTCCGAATTTTGGCGCCTTGCTGGCTTTTGTCTTGCCGTAGTGCGACGAAAAGCGTTCAGGGCTTGCTAATGCCTTGTCGGTGCTAAGCTTTTTTTGTGGGCATCATTGTTGCTGAAGGCAGCAGAAAACTTTGGAAAACCGCGATGGCGCAACAAGACAAACTGGATTTAGGCGAAGAAAAGAAGAAGTCATCCAAGAGCGTTATTTTTATCGTTCTCGGAGCGATGCTGGGAACGCTCCTTGCCGTGTTCGCAGCGCTTTATTTTTGGGGGATCTTCCCACCGAAGCAGAACGAGAATGAGGCGGCTGCGGAATCCCGTGACGGCGGGGCGCTCGCGCTGCCGATGATCTATTTCGCTATCGACCCGGCTTTCGTGGTCAATTTCAAGAGCAATCCGGATGCCCGCCTGCTCCAGGTTGGCCTTAGCGTCGCTTCGAAAAATCAAGCCGTGATCGACGCGGTGAAAAAGCATTCGCCGATGATCCGCAACAACGTGCTTTTGCTGCTGAGCGGCCAGGAGCCGGCGGGGCTCAAGACGGCCGAAGGCAAAGAGGCGCTCAGGGGCAAGCTGCTCGAGGAAATCAACGCGGTAGTTTCTAAGCAAACGGGCCACAAGGAAGGCGCCGAAGAGGTTTTTTTCACCGGATTCATCATGCAATAGCCATGGCCGTTCATGATCTTTTGACTCAGGAAGAAATCGACGCGCTTCTGCACGGCGTCGACGACGGAGATATCGGAACCGAATCGGAGATCGATTTTCGAAGCGGCGAGGTACGGACCTACGACTTCACCAGTCAGGACCGCATCGTGCGCGGGCGGATGCCCACTCTGGAGATGATCAACGACCGCTTCGTCCGTCATTTCCGCATCAGTCTGTTCAATTTGCTGCGGCGCTCCGCGGAGATTTCGGTATTGGGCGTTCAGGTCCTGAAGTTCTCGGAATACGTGCACAGCCTGTTCGTTCCGACCAATCTGAACGTCATCCGGCTCAACCCCTTGCGTGGGCGTGGTTTGATGGTCATGGAGCCGACCCTGGTGTTCACCGTCGTGGACAATTTTTTCGGCGGCAGCGGTCAGTTCTACAACAAGATCGAGGGACGCGAGTTCACGCCGACCGAGATGCGGGTCATTCAGATGCTGCTCGAGCTGATTTTCAAGGACATGAAAGAAGCCTGGGCGCCGGTCATGCCGATCGAGTTCGAGTATCTGGGTTCGGAAGTGAACCCGCAGTTCGCCAACATCGTGAGTCCCGCCGAGGTCGTCGTGGTCTCCACCATACATATCGAAGTGGAAGGCGGGGGAGGCGATCTGCACATTACCCTGCCGTATTCCATGATCGAGCCGATCAGGGAACTTCTGGATGCCGGTATTCAGGGGGATAGAAGCGATGATTCGGACGACCGTTGGCGCACGGCTCTGCAAGCGGAAATCCTGGATGCCGAAATCGAGATGCACAGCACCTTGGTCGAAAAGACCTTGTCGTTGGAGGACATGTTGCGGTTGAGAGCCGGCGACGTGATTCCGATCGAAATGCCGGAGACCATTACGGTCGTCGTCGACGACATCCCCGTATTTCGCGGCAAGGTCGGGATCTCGCGGGGCAATTACGCAGTGCAGATTCTGGAGAAGATCAGCCGCGCAAGCGGGGATAAAGAACGCTTAATCGGGGTATTGGGAAGCGGAGTTGAACGAGCATGAGCGACGAATTGGAAGAATCGATCGAAGGCGCTGACGGGGGCGACGAATCCGAAGATCTAGCCGACGATTGGGCCGCCGCCCTGCTGGAGCAGCAAGAGGCTGCCAAAAAAATGGCGGAGCCTCCCCGCCAGCCGGCGGCTCCGAAACCCGAACCCGCGACCTTCGAAGATCTCGGGAGATCTCCGCCGGCGGCGGACGTGGCAAAAATCGAGGACATCAACCTGGACGTGCTGCTGGACGTTCCGGTGACCATCGCGATGGAGATAGGGCGCACTAAGATCAACATCCGCAATTTGTTGCAGCTGACCCAGGGCTCGGTCGTCGAGTTGGACCGGCTGGCGGGCGAACCCATGGATGTGCTGGTGAACGGCACGCTGATCGCTCACGGCGAAGTGGTGGTGGTGAACGACAAGTTCGGTATTCGTCTCACCGATGTCATCAGTCCCGCGGAGCGGGTGAGAAAGCTGAAATGAAGGCCCATGTCTTTGCGGTGGTTTCGTCGCTGATGTCGCCGGTTCTGCTGGCCGACACCGCTTCCGCCGTACCCAAGGCCTTGCCTTCGGTGGATATGGCGAAGAGTCTGACCGGATTGCTGGCGGTATTGGCGGTCATTTTCACTCTGGCCTGGCTGCTGCGGCGATTCGGCAGCTTTTCCCGGCTCGCGCCGGGAAGCTTTCGCGTGTTGGCCGCGGTTTCGCTGGGATCTCGGGAGCGGGTCGTGTTGTTGCAGGCAGGTGGGAAACAACTGGTGCTGGGGGTAGCGCCAGGACGGGTCGAGACCCTGTGCATCCTGGAAAATTCGGAAATCATCCCGGTCGAGAGCGGAATGCCGTCGGCCGGGGCCTCGTTCGCCGAACGCTTGCACGAGTTGACGGGGCGGCGATCATGAACCGTCGGCCGTACTTCGCTCTGACGTTTCTCGGGATGATCGCGGCTCTATTTGCGTTGTCGATTCCCTCGGCGCACGGCGCTCCAGGCATCGAGGCTTTCACCGTGGCCGCCAACGGCCAGGGCAGCCAGACCTACACGGTCACGATACAGGTTCTGGCGCTGATGACGGCGCTGACCGTGCTGCCCTCGCTGTTGCTCAGCATGACCTCGTTTACCCGCATCATGATCGTCCTGGCGATCTTGCGGCAGGCACTAGGCGCCGGTCAGACGCCCAACAATCAGGTACTGCTCGGCATTTCGCTGTTTCTGACCCTGTTTACCATGCTGCCGGTGTTCGAGCAGGTGAACGAACAGGCCCTGCAGCCTTATATGAAAGAACAGCTGGCGCCGGGCGCGGCCCTCGAACGAGCCGCGGTTCCGTTCCGCCAGTTCATGCTCAAGCAGACGCGGGAAACCGATTTGGAGCTTTTCGCGCGCATATCCGGCAAGCAGGACATCGCCAGTCCCGAGGCGACGCCATTTTCCTTGCTGGTGCCGGCCTTCATGACCAGCGAGCTGAAGACGGCTTTTCAAATGGGATTTCTTTTGTTCCTGCCGTTTCTGATCATCGATCTGGTGGTGGCCACCATACTGATGTCGATGGGCATGATGATGCTGTCGCCCATGATCGTTTCGCTTCCCTTCAAGCTTTTGCTGTTCGTCCTGGTGGACGGTTGGGCGCTGGTGGTCGAGACGCTCGCGGCGAGTTTTTTCGTCGAGTAGGTCTTTACAGCAGGTATTAGAGCGTTTTTCATCCCGGTGTACGGATTCGTGTGGGGTGGGAAGAGCGTAGGTCGGCAATCCCTT
>NZ_JBDIVO010000271.1:0-6243 GCF_039794385.1 Methylocaldum sp.
GGGAGCAGGCCCGAGTGTTGCTCAGCAACCAACGGGATCAATTGCGCCAGTTTATTCGCAACTGCCTGCATACGGCGTATGGCCTGCACGATATCGCCCGCGAAGCCATTGATCCGGTACAGACCGTCGACGAACATTTCTATAGCCTCGATCCCTCCTTGATACTGCGTCCGCCAGTGGCCGCCAACTTCAAGGATGCTTTCGAAAAGCTGGCGGAACAGGCTCTCGAGTACGAATTTCCTGCCCATCCGCATTTTGACAGCGAACCGCGCCCGGCGGCGATCAAACGGCTGGCCGAGGTTTTGGTCGCGGCGACTCAACGGCCGGCGCAGCGCATCGAACTTGAACCGTCGCTGCGTGAAGATGCCAAGCGGATTGTCCCAAAACTGGAACTCGCCGAGGTCGGCGAGGCGGCGCTCCAGTTGCGGGACGATTGGTCTCAACATTTCACTCGGCAGATTGCCCAACAAGGAGGACGGGAGCCGACGATCCGCGATGTTCGGCGCTGGCTGGACCTGCCACGCAGCCGGGGGCTCCGAGACGACTTGCAAGACCTCATTATTCTGACCTGGCTGGCGAAAACCAATCGATCGCTCTACCGCTCGGGCCAACTATTCCGCGGAGAGATCGGCAACCTGCCGAATGATTGTGAGGTACGCGAGCAACTCTTGCCGTCTCTCGAAGACTGGGAACGAGCTACAAAGCTCAGCGGGGCCATTCTCGACCGGGCGATGGCGGGCCTTTACCGTTCGGCGCCAGGAGTGGCGGAATTTGCACGGCTGGCTCGAGCCAAAATGCGCGACACAGCGGCCTATGTGGCGAGCTACCTGCGTGTCATCAGCACCATCACGAAAGCTTTGGATGCAACGGCAATGGTACCGAACGAAATGTCGTTGCGAGATTACGGCGCCACGAAATTACGCGATTTGTTGGCGGCTATTGAAGGCTGTTCATCGGATTTCGAACTGGTGAACCTTATCGCCCGCGTGGAGTGGAGCGCTGAAGAAGAAGCCGAGGCGCAAGCTATTCTGGCGAACGCCCAGGACTTGGCGCGCGTTGAGGCGAATCACCATCTCGTAACTAGCCTAAACATCATTGTTTCCGGGGCAGGAGAATTTGCCGCGCGTGCTGGCGTTACCCTCGAACATCTAGCTCATGCTGTTTTGCAGTATGAGTACGTGACTCCCCTGGTGCAGGCGGTAAAGCGGTTCGAGCAAGAAGCCATGGCGCTCATGGCGGATGTCGCGAATAAATCCACTCCTCCGGTGAGCCCGCCGAACACCGGAGCGGATCCCCGACCGATAGCACCGGATAATCAACAGCCAGTGCATCGCATTGAGCAAAACCGCCTTTCGAAACAGGCAGCCCTGAAAACTTTATCGGACGCGATGGCTTTTATCGAACGTTTGGAATGTTCGACCGTGGATGTTCAGATCATCATACATGAGGAATGATGAAGATTCCGGCGCACCAGATTGCCTTGCTGGCAAGACAAGCCCATGAGGCCGATCGCTCGGCACCTTTTATTTTGTTGCGGCTGGCACCGGATGCTTGTACGGACGAAGCTGTCGATGTGAATGCCGCCACCTGGCCAGTGGTGGGCTGCCGCTCACCGCTTGCGGTTCGCCACGTGATGTTCCGGTACTCCAAGAGTACCGCTCCGGTCATTCTATTATTCGACGGTTCAGATCATGATCTCGGCGCTGATGTTCTGGCCCGTTGTGCGAAGCGCCGGGTGATTGCCCATAATGTTTGGCAAAGTGTTGTTGTTCTTTTTCGAGCAGCACAGGTCGACCCACGTTTGGTGAAGCACCGGTGGTTGGCGGAATTGCTGATTCGCTACATGCCACCCGGAGGTTTCGCGCCGGTGCGATCGCTGGTATTGGACGAAGAGCGTGCTTGGAAAGAGCTTTTTAAGATAGTCTTCGGTTTTGATATTTTCCCCCCGTCCGCAACGGACCTTTTGCGATGGGCTGGCGACGGCCTACGACGGGATCAGTACCGCGCGCTGGATTCGATTGCTCAGCAAGAGGTTCTGCTCAAGCTGCAAGAGCAGGTTGGGCAATTCGTAAGTTTCATTTTTGCGGCCATCAACACGGGTAGGGCCGATGACCTTCTGGCGGTGGGGATGCTTTGTGAAACATTGGCAGATCCTGATCCAGGGCTTGTTGCTGTGCAAGCACAAGTCACGGCACGGCTCGAAATCCTTTTCGGTGGGCTTACGCCCGACTCAGGGACTGTTGATGCATTGGCTAGGGCCGCTTCCCTGTTGTTTGATACCTCCGTTGAACACGAGCGACGGGAGCAGATAAGCCGTTTTGAAATACTAGTGGCGCAACTAAAAGCGGAACTGTTGGCGGTAAAGGCCCGCTATGGCGAGATTGGCTTTGTAAGCAAGCTGGAGAATTTCGCGAAAGCACTCACCGAGCGAAACACCGATCACGCGAGAGAGTGTCTAGCAGCTCTCCAGAATCACCGGGGACCCGTGCTTTCCGAAGACCGCATTCAGCGATGTCGAATGGCACTCAACCTGCTTAATTGGCTTAACAGCCATGGGGATGATCATACCGATAGGCTTTCCGAGTTGGCCTCGATATATCGACAGAATTTGGCTTGGGTGGACTGGGCGAGAACTGTACTCTTGGAAGGCGATGACTTCGCCGCACTCGCCCGTGCTTTTGCCCAATTGCGGGATGCAGCACGAATTCGACGGGCTTCTTTTGATCGAAAGTTTGCGGAAGCGCTGGTATCGGATAAGCCTGATGGTCACCGATTGGCTTACATTGAAGATGCTATTGAGCGTTTTATCGCCCCGGCCGCTTCAGCAGGGCGCGTGCTGTTAATCGTTATCGACGGGATGAGCCTGTCGGTATTCCTGGAACTAAACTACAGCCTCCTGGAACATGGATGGCAACAGTATGGCATTCAGGATCTGCAGCAGCCGACCTTGTTGGCTATGTTGCCTTCCACGACAGACGCTTCGCGAACTTCGCTGTTGTCGGGGCGCGCCTGCACCGGAAATGCTGCATCCGAGCTCACCGCATTCAGCGCGCATCCTCGGCTTTTGGCGCACTCCATTGCCGGAAAGCCGCCTCGCCTATTCCACAAAGCCAGCTTGCTGGACGGCTCTGGTCTAACGATCTCGGACGATTTGCGGCAAGCGTTGAGCGATACCCGACAACGAATTGTAGGTGTTGTCATTAACGCGGTGGATGATCACCTAATGAAAAGCGAGCAAATCCGTCTTCGCTGGGAACTTAGCCAGTTCCGAGGACTCGACGCCCTGCTAGCGGAAGCTCGATCATCTGACCGAACCGTTATTGTTACCAGCGATCACGGCCACATTCTTGACCAAGATACCAGTCTGGTCGCAAACAGTCCTAATGCTCGATGGCGCGAGCCGAATCTGGAGCTGCACGACGGTGAAATCAGTCTTGCTGGAAGCCGGATTAACGCCGCTACTGGGTTAAACGAGGTCGTGCTGGCTTGGAGCGAAAAGCTCCGATATGCCTCAAAACGTAATGGATATCACGGTGGTTGTTCGCCTGCGGAAGCGTTAGTGCCGATCGCGGCCTATCGATCTGGCATAGGGGCTGATTCGGCCGGAGAATTAAAGGAGGAAATAGCGCCGGAATGGTGGATTACATAAATATGACAAATTCCGAACAGAACTGGCATCCATATGTTAGTGCTCACTCAGAATTGATCACTTTACCCATCTTCGGCCCACCTGAGCTACGCACGTTGGAATAGGCGTAGTCATTGGATTGATTATTCCATCGTTACGGTTATTGCTTCGGCAATTAAAGAGTAATTTTCAATGAGTGCAAATCATCGCATGTTATTGATTTAACAAGATGATTATGGAAATCAATCCAGAGCATGATTTTGATTTAACTGCCGAAGCAATAGCACAATCCATTGA
Source organism: Methylocaldum sp. (assembly GCF_039794385.1). NCBI lineage: Bacteria > Pseudomonadati > Pseudomonadota > Gammaproteobacteria > Methylococcales > Methylococcaceae > Methylocaldum > Methylocaldum sp. The sequence continues at coordinate 3,926 of NZ_JBDIVO010000271.1, forward strand.
AGGCAATTACGGGGCAGAATATGTCCACTATGCTCAAAGCATAGGAATTGGAAACTGTAAGTATCTCTGAGAGGATGTGATTGTTAGGGATCGCGTTGCTCGAGATATCGCTACGTAAAATAGCTTTGCTTGCGCTTTCTGTTCGTTGATGAAGTGGGTGGCATCAGGGACCAGGACATGGTCAAATTCGAGGCCTTTTAACAGCAACGGCGTCGAGACGGTGCGCTTTGGAAGCTGACGGCCTGTTAAGCTCAATCTTTGGCGAACTTTACTAACTGCATCGTACATCGAGGTTGATCGGCCTGTGGCGACTTCGGAAAGCGCTCGTTCTGCATCTCGCCAAAGCTCATTCCGAAACAGGCGCCAACGAGAGTACTTTCGAGAGAGTGTAACCAGGCTGCGGGCGGCTTCGGCTCCGTTATCATCTGTAGCAAGACGATTGGCCGCCGCATTTATTTCCTCGATCAAATCGATATCGGCTTGATTCTCAGGCTCGTTTGGTTCGATGTCATTCTTGTGAAAGCAGTCGTCCAAGAGGTGTGTAAACGCTATGAAGCGCTCATCTGGATCGCTTGCCTGATCCCAAGTTCTCGCAAATTCGCGCAACCGGTTGGCGGCGATTTCCTCAATGGCTTGATATGCTCCGCGAGTTGATTTAGCCAATCTGTAGCAAAGCCTTTTATTGCAGTGAATCGCAGCGAAGGAGCCTTCCTTGCTGTCAAGACCGTCAAAAAAGGCGTTCATGTCGAAGGCGTCCTCCGCACATCGGTACGTGATGGGGCCGGACTCTAGGTCGATGACTTCTCCCTGAATCAGTTTTTCCCGCGTTTCGGCAATCCACCGGCCGAGTTCGGGGTTCTTATCAGCCCAGCGGTGGGGGGTCTCCAGTCTCACGACCAGTGGAAAGTGCGGGTGGATCGTGTAATCCCAATTAAGGTTGGCCTCAGCGAACTCAAAGATACCCTGCATCGGATCACCAAAGATGACAGTCGGAACGATAGAAGATAGAGCTAGCCTGAATATTTCATCAGGACCTCAGTGAAGGTAGGAGGCCGGTCGCGTTCTGGGTTCGGGACCAGAAAAAGGCGTGTTGAGTGCTCGTTTGGGGTGAAAGTCTGAATTTCAGGCAAACGTCCCCCTTACCCCCAGAGAATCAACGTGCCGGGGAACCCACTCGGCCCGGCTCAGCCGGGGGCAAAGCGCTCGGCGATGTGCCAGAACAGCGCCTGCCAGGGGTAAGCATTCGGCAACAGGAAGCGAATGCGACGGGTATTTCGAAGGATCACGCCACCGATTTTGAGGAGCTTGCCCCTGAGAGTGGAACACTGCGCCCGAGCGAGTTCGGTACCGGCGAGGCCGAGGCGACGAAGGGCTTCCAACAAGAGGTAGCCGAGCGAGGCGAGCAGCAGCCGGAATTGGTTGGCCCACCAGACGTGACAACTGGTGCGGTCCGCGAACAAGCCGAGTTGCTGTTCCTTGATCCGGTTTTCCATGTCGCCCCGCGCACAATAGACGTCTTCGTACAGCGCTTGGGAGTCGCCCGCCAGGTTGGTGACCAGGAACCTTGGATTTTCGCCTTGGGGTCCATGCTCGGCTTTGAGGATCACCTGGCGGGGGTGTTTCCAGGTGCCGGCGGTATAGGCAAACTCACCGAAGACCCGCTGTTTTTCCGAGGTGGCGGCAAATTGGGTTTGCGCTGCCTGGCGCCAAGGCGCCGCAAGCTTCAAAAGGCGGTTGTTCTTGGCCAGGCCCACGAGATAACCGACGCCGTGGCGTTCGCACCAGGCCAGAATCCGCCGTCGGCAGAAGCCCGAATCGGCCCGGAAGATGATTTTCACCTCGGGCCAGACGGCACGCAGCCGTTGCACCAGAGCTTTCAGGATCGCCCCGGCGTGCTTGGCCGCGTCGATCTTCGAGGGCCTGAGATAGCTGACCAACAACTGATCGCCGCAAAAGACGTAAAGCGGCAGGAAGCAATAGTGGTCATAGTAGCCATGGAAGAACCGGCCTTCCTGATGCCCATGGACCGGATCATCGGTCGCGTCGAAATCCAGGATGAGCTGATCCGGCGGCGTCGGAAATGAAGCGATGAACTGCTCGACAAACACCTCATGGATCGCCAGGGCCGCCGCCCGATCCATCCGGTTTTCCAAGCGGCACAAGGTGGGGCTGGAGGCACCGGGCGACAGCCGTTCACAGGCCGTCTGCAACGCCAGGTCATGGCGCCAGGTGTCGTGATCGTTGAGGTCTTCATAGCCTTGGCACAGGCCATAAACCCGCTGTCGCAGCAGGTGGAGCACGGCGTGGGCACACCGGCT
>NZ_JBDIVO010000272.1:0-6216 GCF_039794385.1 Methylocaldum sp.
GCCAGTTCGCCGCCTTCGGACAGAATCACGGCTCTTTCGATGACGTGCTGCAGCTCGCGGATGTTGCCGGGCCAGGGATAGGCGCAAAGCGCCGACAGTATCGGCTGCGGCACGGTCTCGATCCGCTTGCCGAGCAGGGCGGCGTACTTTTGGACGAAATGCCGGACCAGCAAGGGAATGTCGTCCGTCCTTTCCCGAAGCGGGGGCAGATGGATGGGAAACACGTTGAGCCGGTAATAAAGATCCGCCCGAAACTGGTTCTCGCGGGACATCCGGCCGAGATCGCGGTTGGTGGCCGCGATGACGCGGACGTTGACCTTGATCGTCTGCGTGCCGCCCACCCGCTCGAATTCGCCCTCCTGCAACACCCGCAGCAGCTTGGCCTGAAGATCCAGGGGCAATTCCCCGATTTCGTCCAGGAACAGGGTGCCCCCGTCGGCCAGTTCGAAGCGCCCCTGCTTGCGCGACAGGGCTCCTGTAAAGGCCCCTTTCTCATGGCCGAACAACTCGCTCTCCGCAAGATTGGCCGGAATGGCCGCACAGTTCAGTTTGACCAGCACATTGGCTTTGCGGCTGCTGAGATTGTGGATCGCACGGGCGATGAGCTCCTTGCCGGTGCCGGTTTCGCCGGTGACCAGCACCGTGGAATCGGTCTCGGCCACCTGGTTGATGAGCGTCACAACCTGCTTCAGCGCCGCCGACCCGCCGATCAGTTCGTCCAGATTGTGGGCGGCCTTGATTTCTTCTTCCAGGTAAAGCTTGATGCCCTTGAGCTGCCGGCATTCCGCCTCCGCTTGCATGCGCCGCTGCCGCTCGCCGGAGTCGCGCAGAATCACGGTGAAAAGCTTTTCGTCGCCGGCTTCCACCCGCGATATCGAACCTTCGATCGGCACCTCCGCGCCGTCGCCCCGCAGAATGCCGACGCCTTCCGGCAGCCAGATCGCCTGGTCCGACGAGTGGTCCATGCAGTGGCCAAGATGCTCCTTGAGCGCGGGCGTCAGGAATCGCTCCAGGACTCCCCCCACCGCTTCGCTCTCCCGGCATTTCAACAGTTTTTCGGCCGCAGCATTGAAAAGGACGATCCGGCCTTCCGCATCCACCGTGATGATGGCGTCGAGCGCATAGGTCACGATCCGGGAAAGCCGTTCCCGGCTGGCCTGCAGCTCGCTTCGGAGCCGCGCCAGCGTCAAATGGGTATCGACCCGCGCCAGGACCTCCTCGTGCTGAAAGGGCTTGGTGATGTAATCGACGGCTCCGAGCCGCAAGCCTTGCAGCTTGTCGGCGGTATCGTCGAGAGCGGTCATGAACAGTACCGGGATGGATTCCGTCTTCGGAGATTCCTTGAGCTTGGCGCAGACGGCGAATCCGCTCATGCCCGGCATGAGCACGTCGAGCAGGACGAGATCGGGAACCAGGCGCTCGGCCTGGAGGATGGCGCCGGCCCCGCTTTCCGCGATCGATACCTCGTATTGCGCCTCCGTCAGCAAATCGTACAACTCGGCGAGGTTCACCGGATTGTCGTCCACCATGAGAACCAGGGGTTTTCGTTCCGTGTTGCGGGTCATATCCGACAATTCCAACAGTTAAACGACAGGGCTGTAAGCATTTCGAGCCTCAGGCCGGCGGGTCCGGCTCGTCCAGGAACCGCTTCAAGGCGGGGAGCAGCCGGCCCATTTCGGATTTCAATACCTGAAAATCCGCCTTCGCATTCCCGAACTCGGCGGTGCGGCCGGCATTCTCGAGCCGTTGGGCGATCTCCGACACGGTGGCTGCGCAAAAACTCGCCGCCGAGCTCTTGAGCGTATGAGCGGCCCTCTCCAGGGTGGGTCCGTCGGCGCTTTCGATGGCCGCCTCGCATTGGTCCAGCAGATCATCGGATTGTCCGATGAAGATTTCGGCCATACTGCGCAGCAGAGGCCGCCGGTTGCGGACCCGGGCCAAGGCTTCGGAGAGATCGAACGGGGGTTGGTCGGACGACATGGCGGATGCCCCTTGAGTGTCGGAAGATGCCGGCTCATCGTTCCAGCGTTCGACGGCCGCCAGCAATTCCGCCTCGCGTATGGGTTTGGATACATAAGCGTCCATGCCGGCCGCGAGGCAACGTTCCTTGTCGCCTTTGAGCGCGTGAGCCGTCATCGCCACGATGTAGGCATGGCGGCCGGTGTCCTGTTCCCGCTCCCGAATCGCGGCCGTGGCCTGCAAGCCGTCCATCACCGGCATTTGCACGTCCATCAGCACCGCGTCGAAGGATTCCCGCTCGAGCAAGCGCAAGGCTTCCTCGCCGTTGCCCGCCATCAGCACGGAATGCCCGCGGTCTTCCAGCAAGGCCTGCACCAGCCTCTGGTTGACCGGATTGTCCTCGGCCACCAGGATGCGCAGCCCGCGCTGCACGGCACGGAACGGCGATGCCGACAACACTTCGGGCGTAACGGGCGTGGCTTCCGACTCGTCCAGGGCAGCCTGGATCGCCTCCATCAGCTCCGAATACTTGACCGGCTTTCGAAGGAAACGCGAAATGCCCAAGCGGCGGGAAAGCTCGAAGTCGCCGCCGCGGTCCGCCGAGGACAGCAGCATGATGGTGGTCAGGGCCGTGCTGGGCGTCGCCTTGATGTGGGCGGCCACCTCGAAACCGTCCATCTCGGGCATCATGGCGTCCAGCAGGATCAACCGGAACGGCGCCTCTTGCTCGTTGGCCCGCTGGATTTCTTGCAGCGCGGCTTTACCGGAATCGGCCTGCACCGGGCTCATTCCCCACTGCGTCAGCATCTCCATGAAAATGTAGCGGTTGACCGGATGATCATCCACCACCAGGACTTTGACCCCGTGCAGATCGAAGGACCTTTGCCGGGGGCCCCGCGCCGTTTCCGACGGTACCTTCAACGGAACCGTAAAATAAAAGGTGCTGCCGCGGCCTACTTCGCTTTCGAGACCCATGACTCCCCGCATCAGATTCACCAGCCGCGAAGAAATCGCGAGTCCCAGCCCGGTTCCGCCGAACATGCGGGTGGAAGAGGCATCCGCCTGGGTAAACGCGTCGAAGATCACCGTTTGCTTGTCCGCTGGGATTCCGACACCGGTATCGCTCACCGAGAAGCGGGGACAGATGCTGTCGGCACAGCGGTCGCATCCGGACTCGACCCGCACCACGATCTCGCCCTGCGGCGTGAACTTGATGGCATTGCTCACCAGATTGATGAGAATCTGCCGCAAACGGCCGACGTCTCCGGAAACGATGTCGGGTATCTGGGGATCGATGAGATAAGTCAGCTCCAGGCCTTTGGCATGGGCCTGAGGCGCCAGCAGCTTCAGTGTGTCGCCCACGGCGTCGCGCAAATCGAACTGGATGCACTCGAGCTCCAGCTTTCGTGCCTCGATCTTCGAAAAATCGAGTATGTCGTTCAGCAGGCGCAGCAGGGATTCGGCGGATGAACTGGCCATGGTGAGATAGTCTTTCTGCTGCGGCGTGAGTTCGGTGCGCAAGGCCAGTTCCAGCATGCCGATGACGCCGTTCATGGGCGTGCGGATTTCATGGCTCATGTTGGCCAGGAATTCGCTTTTCGTCAGCGCCGCCTGAAGGGCCGCGTCGCGCGCATGAATGAGGCCCTGCCGCATCCGTTCGAGATTCTCCGCCAAGGCGGCCACCTCGGCGATTCCGGAACGGGTGCCGAACTCGGTGCCGTGGTCGCCGGCCGTGATCTGATCCGCCTCCCGCCGAAGAATTTCCAGCGGCCGAACCAGGCGCCTTCCCAACAAGGCCACGACGATCAGGGTCAGGCCCAGATAGGACGCCACCAGATAAATGCCGCGGCGGTAAAGGGACATGAGTTCCTGCCGGACCGGGATTTCGTCGTAACCCAGACGCAAGACCGGCTGTCCGCCGGCATCGCCTTCGGTCAAAGGCACCGCGATGAAATAAATGCCGTCCTCATGCTGTCCGAAGAAGAAATCCTCGTTGAAAGGTTCTTGTGTGGCCAGCGGGATATTGGGCGGTATTATCCGGTCGCCCATCTGCACCTCGGCAAAAATCAGCCGGCCGTTCAACAGAAACTCGCCCATGAGCGCCGCGATTTCCGCCGTATCCCCCGTCGTCAGCCGAGAACCGATCAAATTGCCGAAAAGCAATGCATCCGAGCGCACCTGATTGACGAATTGCCGCTCGACACCAGGCTTTGCGATCAAATAAACCCCGAACAGCAAAAGGGGCACCAGCATGATATGAACGCCTACGATGGACAGCAGCAGGCGCCCGTTGAAGCTATGGAAGAAACGTTTCAATCGGCAGACCCCGCCCAAAGAGTGTTGATAGGTTTCAGCCCTCTGTACTGATCCAAATCCTTGGCCCACATGAACGTCACCGAATCCGGATGTTCCAGCAAGGCGGCGTTCAGGGTCTGTCTATCGTGAAAAGCCTGGGGCCTCTGGCCGCCGAGGCGGAATACGATCGCCAGGACCTGTTTCTCGTAGGCGTCGGAGGACATGAAGGTAACCTTCTGCAAAAATACTTCGAACAGCAGGGACTCGCTGACATTCAGCAGAGGTTTGATGGTCTTGCCGTTCTTCTCGACCGGTACGCCTAGATAAAGCTTCCGGGTCTCCTGCAGCGAAAGCTTGGGAATGTTCGACTGGGAACTTGCGGCGAGAACGAGTTCGCGCAAGCCGTCGGCCTCAATGGCCAGCGCGCTGGACGCGAGCGATAACAACAGGATCAGGAACGACAGCTTGGACATGGCTAGGGGAACACCGCGCTCCATTGGAGCCCCACCTGCCCGAAGGCGTCATCCCTCGTGTGCTCGCGCGAAAGCTCGAGTTTCAGAGCCATCTTGTAGGGCAGTTCGTAGCGTACGCCGCCCATGTATCGATCACGCACGAAGTTTCGAAAATGATCGAAGTACAAGTCGCCGTTATCGTTGAACGTGCCTTCAATCCGGCTGTACAAGGTCAGATCGTCGGCCACCCGCCATTCCGCCTGCCCGTAGAGGTTCAGCACGTCGGATTCGGGTTCCGAAGCGCCGCCCGTGAAATCGTTATGGATGTAAAAGGCCTCGCCCAGGAAACCGAGATTCTCCGATCGCCAATTGGCAAAGACGCCCGCCACGATCTGATTGATTCGGTCCACGCCGATCCGGCGGCCGGATATTTCGGTATAGCTGAAGGAAAAACCGATCTCGTCGGAACCGAAGCTGACCGGCTGATATCCGAGGCGCAAAGTCACGGCCGGGAGCCGCGTACCTTCCGGGTCCAGAACGTCGAACGCGTCCAGCCGCTTCTTCTCGAGGTCCGGACCCACTCCGGCATTCAGAACGTAATAGAGACTGGAATCCCCGAGTTCCCGAACCCCTTCGACGTAAAGCCCGGTGACATGCATCGGCAGCGGGCCGCCGGACGTTTCGTAAGTCATCACACCGGGACGGGTGATGCTGGTCATCATGTAAGCCCCGTGATGAAAATGGATGTTCCAGTAGCCGATGGGATTGTGAAAGCGGCCCACCCAAAACGTGGTGTCCTGCCAGCGCCAGCCGAGCTGCAACCTCTGAACCTCCTGCGCGGAGCGGTCCACCAGCCACTCCAGCAGGAAGCGGAACCGGCCTTGATCCAAGCCGTAGAAGAGATTCAGCCCCGGATTGATCCAATAGTTCTTCAGGCTGGAACCGTCTTGAAGATCGAAGCGATGGAGACTGGTGAGCTCGGGAAAGAGCAGCAGATCGCCGGGAAAGGCATCGGCAGAAACTATCTGCGGAGCCAAAACGCCGGATAGCACCCCGGCAAGAATCACTCGCCGAGAGCAAGCGTTGCCGTCAAAAGCTGAAAGAAAAGCTTTCCGAAAGAGTGTTCTGGTCCGACTCCGGATGCTGTGACGAACTGCCATCAGTGCCGTATTGCCTTTTAATTGTTCTTTTCCGACTGCGCGCCCGTGAAGGCAAGCCATGGACCTGCTACTCCGGACGTTTTCCCCCTAACAGTCTAAGAAGCCGTCTTCAAACTACTGCGGGCCAGGCTAACGGCCGTTTCGTCCGCGGGTCCCGCGGCTTCGGGTCGCCCTTTCGCGCCTTGTCCTGACATCGCTCGTGACGTTTGAAGACCGCTTCTTGCAGCAACCGGCCGTCACATGGACAAACACGGAAACGGGCGGTTGACCCGCCCGATTTTTGACCGCTCGACTTGGACCACTTGACAGTGGCAAAAGCGATAACTTTTCTTATCAACTGTATATGGTCG
>NZ_JBDIVO010000273.1:0-6202 GCF_039794385.1 Methylocaldum sp.
GAAGAACTGGTCGTTCGGCGTGATGACGCCGCTGAAACCCCTGACCGGGGTCTCGAAGTTCGGTGGCCGGTAGGTGCGCTTGATGAGGGGCTTCTTGCCGGACAATGCCGTCCGCACGGCGCTTTCCACCGCACCGATCGGCAACTCGCCGGCCCGCAATGATCGCGGCACCAACAAGCCCGGCCAGGTCACAACGACCCCGCCAACCAAACCCTTGAGAAAAGTCCGCCTATCCAAGGTCTCATTCTCCAATTCTTAGGGCATACTTTATTTCCCGGTTTCAACTAAGACCTCCCTGACCGATCGAACGTTGCAGCTTCGGACGAGTCGATCAGATCATGAGCCGAGATGACTTAACCGAAACGCTGATACGGGTCCAGCCAAAGCTGTTAAGGAAGCTCTGAATAAGTCCTTCGACAAGCTCAGGACGAACGGTAACGTATGGATTCCGTTCGTGGTTCGACAAGCTCGCCACGAACGGAATCCACTTGTTCAGAGCTTCCTTAAGGACCGAGTGACGGAAGCCCAAAGCTTTCAAGGTATGCCCTCGGTCCGGAGCAGCAGGAACGAAATCACCCGGAAACGTATACCGTCCCGATTTGCTTCCCGGCATAGCTATCCTTCGCAAGACTCGGGAAGGTTTCGGAGAAGGGGCCGATGTTTTAATAGGAACTCCATCAGTACCTGATTGAACGCGTCCGGACGCTCCAGAGGCAGCATGTGCCGTGCGTCGCGGATGATCGCAAGCTCCGCCTGCGGCATTCTGGCTACATAGGTTTCCTTGACCGCTATCGGCGTGTAATCCTGATCCGAAGTGATCACGAGGGCCGGGCAGTGAATGGCGTCGAGATGATCCGCCACGGTCCATCCGATCAAAGCCCGCAAAGCGTCAAGGTAAGCCCGCGGATCATTCTCGGCCCACCGATCGATGAATAGCTGTCGGAGTTCTGCCTGTTCCGGCTCGGGGAAGAGACGCTTGCCCAGAACCTTTCCCATTTGGCGCATCCCCAGCAACCGGACGATGAGTTTCCGTTGGACGATCTGCAGTCGTGCTCTGAGCGTACGGAGGATGAATTCCGGGCCGCTGTTGACAATCACCAGGCTCTGCACGAGTTCCGGGGCGCTGATGGCGAGCTGAAAAGCGATCATGCCTCCCATCGAGAGGCCGACAACGTGAGTCGGACCCAGGGAGAGCAAGCGGATCAGTTCCGCCGTGTCCGCCGCAAACCCAAGAATACTGTAGGGGCCGGGCGGCTTGTCCGATCGGCCATGGCCGCGGAGGTCGAACGTGACCACGTGAAAACGTGGAGAAAAGTAAGCGAGCTGAGCTTCCCAATCCCGTGTGCTGGAGCCCAGGCCGTGGATGAAAAGCAAGGGCGGGCCGTGCCCCAGGCTTTCATAATGGAGTTCTGCACCTCGTATTTGAAGTCTGGGCATGCCCATTCCTTAAGCGGCGGGATTCTGTTGCCGAGCTTGGCCTTGTGCGGCTCCGGCCTGAGCCGATCAGCGGGCGATCCAGCCCCCATCGACCGGAAAGGCCGCCCCCGTGGTCGTCTTGGCCGCCTCGCTGCACAGGAAGGCGGTCCAGGCGCCAATGTCCTCCGGCGTCGAAAATTCGAGCATAGGCTGTTTTTCGCGCAGGAGCGCCAGTTTGGCCTCTTCCGGCGAAATACCCTGCTGTCGGGCCAAGTCCTCAATCTGTTTTTCGACCAGCGGGGTCAGCACCCAACCTGGGCAAATCGCGTTGCAGGTGATGCCGGCGTTAGCCGTCTCCAGAGCCACGACCTTGGTCAGACCCAGGAGGCCATGCTTCGCCGCCACATAAGCGGCCTTGCCCTCGCTGCCTACCAGGCCGTGGGTTGAGGCAATGTTGATGATCCGTCCCCAACCGCGCCGCTTCATGCCCGGCAGCGCGGCTTTGATGGTATGGAAAGCGGCTGAAAGATTGACGGCGAGCACGGTCTCCCACTGCGCATCCGGAAATTCCTCCAGCGGTGCCACATACTGAATACCGGCGTTGTTGACCAAAATGTCAACGGCACCGAAATCAGCCTCCACCGCTTGGATCATGCCGCGGATGGCAGCCGGTTGTGAGAAGTCTGCGGGGTAATAGGCAGTTTTCACACCCTGAGCGTGGCTCAAGCGCTGCGCCAATCTCTCGATCTCCTCGATCTCCCCGAAGCCATTCAAACCGATATGGCAGCCCTGCCGGGCGAGTTCGGTGGCGATGCCGAGACCGATGCCGCGGGTGGAACCGGTGACCAGGGCTATCTTCCCATGGAGCATGATTTTTTCTCCGCCATTCCCTATGGACGCCTCATCCATGGACCTCGTGGTCTTCGTTTAGGTTCCGGGAGACCTTCCGCTTACTGGACGATCTCCTGATAGTGATGCGCTCGCAACCCAAAAACTTCCCGGTTAGACAGGAACGCAAGAGGCTTCTCACCGGCTCGCCGAGTTCTTACGGTTTGCCCTGCGAGTGCTTCCGGAAAAACCGGACCATCTCCTCCGAGGCGCTGGGTCCCTTGGGGTCGGTATACGAGACATCAGGACTTCCGCCCGACCAGCCGTGGCCCGCCCCATGAACTAGCCACTGCTCCATGACGACCTGGCCGCTCGCGTCGTGATAGATGGAGTGGGTATAGGAATGCCCGTGAGGCACCTGACTCCGGTTTGCCGTGACCCGCAATTTTCTTCCCGCGCCTGAGTGTACGGTCGCCCACTGCGCCAAAACCCGATCGCCATTGCCGGGGTGAACCGTGGTGTCCCGGTCTCCATGAAAGACGATGGTGGGGACGATCCGGAGTGCTTTCAGCGCTGCCGGGAAACTGCTTTCCCGCTGCAGCAGCGCAGCTGTTTCCCCCTGCTGCATGGCCGCGAAGGCGGAGGGGATGTCATGGGCGACACCGTAAGGGAGTCCGGAATGGACGCCGATGGCGGCGTAGAGCTCAGGGTAGTTCACTCCCATGACCATGGCCATCGCCCCGCCGGCCGAGTGTCCCGCCACGTAGATCCGCCCGGCGTCAAGGCCATGGGTGCTCACGATGTGCCGGGTCATGTCGGCAAGGATGGACGGTTCGCCATGATCCCGGTGCTGGTCGCTCGCCTTGAACCAGTTCCAGCATCGGGACGGATTGGCTTGGGGCGCTTGCTCGGGGTACAGGACGAAAAATCCCTCCCGTTCCGCCAGGACATTCATGCGGGTGCCCGCGGCGAAGTCGTCCGGGTCCTGGGCGCAGCCATGGAGCATGACGATCAGCGGCAGGGCTTGTCCGTGGTAGCCGCTGGGAATATAGAGCTTATAGGCGCGGGTTCCGGCCGGGTTGGTGAAGGAACCTGTCATGAACTGCCCTCCTGCCTGAATGTCCGGGTTTGACTGGCTCGGTTTGGTTATTATGGATTCGAGTCCGGTTCGAAGCGAACGAAACGTAGCCTCGAAGGCGGACGACGGCGCGGAGGATGGGCTCGCGTCGTGCGGGCTCCCATGCGCCGATGCCCCGCTCTCCGGTGGCGGCGTGAGTTGGGAAATGTCGTCGATGACGCGGCACGTGCTGTCAATAGGTTCGTGACCGGAAGAGTCGGAGGTCTTCGAGGACGTGTCGGGTGCGAAACCGCCCCGGAGCGTGCGCCGGATGAGGGCGGCGGCTTCATCGAGCCGGCCCGAGCGGGTGAGCCGGGTGGCTTCCGCCATTACGGCGTGCAGTGCGTCGGTCATAATCCAGGTCTCCTTTGGCGATTGTAACAGCGGCCATGGTTCGGTGGGTGGAGACATGTGAGCTGTAAGTGGATCTCCACCGGCGAGGCGGGAAAACAAGGTCTAGCGGATGCGGCCGGCCAAGGCCGATTTGACGTCCGCACTGGCCCGCAAGGCCCCTAGTACCGTGATGGACTCGATGGTGTCCCGTGCCAGTTCGGGCGAGACATCATCGCCGATGATGACCAGGCCCAGCACCTGAATTTGCAGCCTCTGTCCGGCCGTCCGTACCGCTTCCAGATCGCGGCGGGTGTACTCCTGCAGGCCGAGAACCAGGGTCTTGCGGGCCACGGTTTGTTTCACCACCTCCGCGTGGGCGGCAAGTTGGTTGCGTATCGCGGTACGAATGAAGTCGGTGCGGTTGGAATAGAAGCCTTCCTGCACCAGCAAATCGATCTGCCCGAGGTCCACGAACCCCAAGTTGATCGTAATTTTCTCGGTCTCCCCTGCCATACCTTCTGCTTACCATCTCATAGCCATCCAATGGGATGGTAGCCTACTCCGAAACGGGGGACTGTCAAGGGGTGCCCGCGGCCGAACGGTTTCGTGGCTGACAGTCCCCTACGAACATCACGCAGCGTGGCGGATTCGGATCTACCCAATCGCTTTAGAATACCGTTTACCAGTATGTGGCCATTGATGTCCGCCTATTGCACATATCCTCTTTATATGGGGAGCCAGGAAGTAAATCGAACAAACCGTCCTAAACACGGTCCGTTTAAGAAACGGAATAAGGAGCTCTCCATGATCAAAACCATCGGATATGCTGCCCACAGCATGAGTGCGCCGCTGGGTCCGTTCCGCTTCGAGCGGCGCGAACCGGGTCCACAGGACGTGCAGATTGAAATCCTCTACTGCGGGGTCTGCCATTCGGATCTCCATACGGTCCGCAGCGAATGGCAGAACACCGTCTACCCGGTGGTGCCCGGGCACGAGATTGTCGGGCGGGTGACCGCGGTCGGCGACGAAGTGAAAACCTTCAAGGCCGGCGACTTGGCCGCCGTGGGGTGCATGGTCGATTCCTGCCGCACCTGTCCAGATTGTCGCGAGAATCTGGAGCAGTATTGTCAGAACGAACTCACGTTGACTTATAACAGTCCCGACAAGCACACGGGAAAGATGACTTACGGCGGGTACTCCAATGTGATCGTGGTCGATGAGCATTTCGTACTGCGCCTGCCCGAAAAGCTCGATCTCGCCGCCGCCGCGCCGCTCTTGTGCGCGGGCATCACCACCTATTCGCCGCTGCGTCATTGGCAGGTGGGCCAAGGCCAAAAGGTCGGAATCGTCGGACTCGGAGGCTTGGGCCACATGGGGGTGAAGTTCGCCCATGCTTTTGGATCGCATGTGGTGCTGTTCACGACTTCTCCGGACAAGACCGAGGACGCCAAGCGGCTGGGCGCCGACGAAGTGGTGATTTCAAAGAACCCCGATGAGATGAAGAAGCACGTCAACAGCTTCGACTTCATCCTCGATACCGTGGCCGCATCGCATAACCTGGACGCCTATATCGAGCTGCTCAAACGTGACGGCACGCTGTGCTTGATCGGGGTTCCGGATACGCCGCATCCGTCACCCGGCGTCGCCAACCTGATCTTCAGACGCCGACGAATGGTGGGCTCGCTTATCGGCGGGATCAAGGAGACGCAGGAAATGCTCGACTTCTGTGCCGATCACGGCATCGTCTCGGACATCGAACTCATTCCTATCCAAGAGATCAATGACGCATACGACCGCATGCTCAAGAGCGACGTGAAGTACCGCTTCGTTATCGATCTGGCGTCGTTGGAGCAGCAAACGGTCACGGCTTGATCAGGAAAATGATCATGCCGGCAAAACAGAAACGTGGACGATCAGGATGAGTCCATCTGTTCATGCGATTGGCTTATTCATAAGCTCTTTCGAGCAGTCAAAACAGACCGTGTGAGGGCTGCAAACCGCGATCTGCAAGGGATGTTACGGGTTACCGTTTCACCCGAAACCGAGCCCAACCGGGTTCGCCGCCACGGACGTGATGATGGGCTGCACTGAGTCTTGGGCAGGCCGATATAGCGTGAATGCCGTAACCCACCACGGTAGATGGCTTGTGCATGGATACTCTCGATGCTGGCACGCGCTCTATGCTGCTCACGCGTTCGCAGTCCGATGCGTCGCGGTTCGACTTTGGCATGGGCCATTGCGCACAAATGGACAGGGGGCGTACTCCTGACGTGTAAAGCGGGTCTTCCACACGATGCCAGTTCCAAGTACATTCAGGGAAGTCTTGCGGCATAGGCAACCTGCAGGACAACCCCGCCAATCAAGCCAATCTGTCGAGATTCCGCAAGTATTTGCGGAATGTACTTAGAGCGTTTTCCATCCCGGTGTACGGATTCGTTCCAGGAGGGGAGAACGTAGGTCGGCAATCCCTTCCCAATCGCAAACGGTCGCTTTAGTCGCGACCCTTCC
>NZ_JBDIVO010000274.1:0-6196 GCF_039794385.1 Methylocaldum sp.
CAATTTCTGGCGGTCAAGCATTTTGCCGGCGATTTTCCGGTTCATGTGCTTCCCCTAGGTATAGAGGATGTTCCGCCCAATCTCCGTGCTTTCGACACCGTTTTTTCGATGGGGGTGCTTTACCATCGCCGTTCGCCTTTCGATCATCTTTTGGAGCTCAAGGGCTGTCTCAGATCCGGCGGTGAATTGGTCTTGGAGACTTTGGTCGTCGACGGTGGGCTGGGTCAGGTTTTGGTGCCCGAGGATCGCTATGCGCAGATGCGCAATGTGTGGTTCATTCCGTCCTGCGCTACCTTGTTATCGTGGCTAAGGCGATGCGGTTACCGAAACGGCCGGGTCGTCGATGTGACGAGGACCACAGCCGACGAGCAACGCTCCACGGACTGGATGCGCTTTCAGTCTCTGTCCGATTTCCTGGACCCGGCCAACCCGGAACTGACGATCGAGGGCTTGCCCGCGCCGGTGCGCGCGGTGTTCATCGCCGAGAGCCCTTAGAATCGGAAACCACCGCTGGCGTAAAATTATCCCTCTATCCTTTGTTCCTCCCTCGCATATTTCTTCATGAAAACACCCTGTATCGGTTTTGTCAGCCTTGGCTGTCCCAAGGCGTTGGTAGATAGTGAACGCATTCTGACCAAGTTGCGTGCCGAAGGTTACAGCCTCGTTCCGACATATAAGGACGCTGATCTTGTCGTTGTGAATACCTGCGGATTCATCGATGCCGCGGTCGAGGAGTCCCTGGACGCCATAGGCGAGGCTTTGAAAGAGAACGGTAAGGTCATCGTTACGGGATGTCTGGGCGTTCGCGAGAGCGAGATTCGATCCCGCCATCCTCAAGTGCTGAAGGTTACCGGCGCCCATGCCTATGAAGAGGTTGTCGAGGCGGTGCATGAGCATTTGCCGCCTCTTCACGATCCTTTTGTCGATCTGGTGCCGCCGGAAGGAGTCAAACTAACGCCTCGCCATTATGCTTACCTGAAGATCTCCGAGGGCTGCAATCATCGCTGCACGTTTTGCATTATTCCGAGCTTGCGCGGTGATCTGGTCAGCCGCCCCATCGGCGACGTGATGGCGGAAGCGGAGCGCCTAGTTTCGGCTGGAGTGAAGGAACTGCTCGTCGTATCGCAAGATACCAGCGCCTACGGCATCGATTTGAAGTATCGAACCGGCTTCTGGGGCGGGCGTCCGCTCAAGACCCGCTTCTATGATTTGGCCAAGGCTCTGGGGGAGTTCGGGGTTTGGGTGCGGATGCATTATGTTTATCCCTATCCCCACGTGGATGAAGTTATCCCGCTCATGGCGGAGGGAAAAATCCTGCCCTATCTGGACATTCCGTTCCAGCACGCCAGCGCCCGAATTCTGAAGCTGATGAAGCGTCCGGCAGCCGCAGAGGATGTCTTGGCCCGGATCGCCGAGTGGCGGAACATCTGCCCGGAAATCACGCTTCGCAGTACGTTCATCGTCGGCTTTCCGGGGGAAACCGAGGCGGATTTTGAGCAGCTGTTGGCGTTTCTTCAAGAAGCCCAGCTCGACCGGGTCGGGTGCTTTACCTATTCGCCCGTCAAGGGCGCGGTTGCCAACGAGTTATCCGATGTTGTGCCGGAAGCCGTGAAAGAAGAACGCCTCGCGCGGTTTATGGAGGTTCAGGCTCAAATCAGCGCTGATAGGCTGCAGTCGAAGATCGGGTTGCAGGAAATCGTTTTGGTCGACGAGGTTGTGGAGGAGGGGGCGGTCGCTCGCAGCCGGGCCGATGCTCCTGAAATCGATGGCCAAGTATTTATCGATGGCGCGACCCATTTGAAGGTCGGCGACTGGGTCGAGGTGGTTCTTGAGGATGCCGACGACCACGATTCGTGGGCGCGTCTCGCAAACCGTTAGATTTGTAGGCGGCTATCCGGCGAAGAAAGATAGCCGCCTCGTTCTGCGAATCGAATCAGCCGTGGTGATGTCCGCCCGGACCATGTACGTGGCCGTGATCCAGCTCATCGGGCGTAGCATCGCGAACGTCCGTGATTTCAACCTCGAAATTCAAAGTAAGGCCGGCCATCGGATGATTGCCGTCCAGGACTACCTCGTCATCGTCTACGCCGATTACCGTAAGCAGCTGAAGACCTTCCGGAGACTGCGCTTGAAATTGCATGCCAGGCAGTATCTCTTGTCCCTCTTCAAAGGCCGTTTTCGGTACCGACTGAATAAGGTCGTCGTCTCGCAAGCCATACGCTTCTTCCGGCGGAATGCTGACCTTGAGCTTGTCGCCCACGGCGCGACCGGTTAACGCATTCTCCAGTCCGGGAATGATGTTGCCCATGCCGTGAATATAGGCCAATGGACCTTGATCCTTGGAACTGTCGAGGATGTCGCCGTCATCGCTGGTGAGGGTGTAGTGGATATGGACCACTTTGCGGGGTGATACTTGCATGAGATACCCTTGCTGTCGCGGTGGTTGAAATTCCCATCATAACGAGTTTTCACTATGATAGACAGCGTTTTTCCGATTTAGATCAAGCGACAAAGCGATAAGGAGATTTTTTGGGTTTCCCGGCGGGTTTGCTTTGTTCCTTGTAGATGAGATACACGAAAATCCCCATCAATGCTGTCAAAATCCCGCATTTCACCCGCAGCAGAAAATCCAGTTTCGCGATCCAGTGCGGATGAGAGAGGATGAACTCGTTCATCTGGCTGAACCAGTTCTCAAACATAAGCACGACTCCTCGAAATACTCTGGATGAGTGAACTTTCTTCTTAGAACCGATCTTACTCGTTTGAATCCGTAATTTTTCAAAAATCGGTGTTGACGATCTGAGCCGATCGACGCTGTTGTCATACGGAAGCAGATCGAGGGTCCGGCACGTTGAGTGTGCCCGCCGCCTAAGGTAACATTCCGGCTTCTTTTAGGTCTAACGAACAAGATACTCCTCTGCCAATCTTCAACTTCGTCAAAAGGTTGTTCAAATTGCCGCAGCCCAAGCCGGAGGCAGCGGTGAGCGTTAGGATTTATCCGCGATCTGAACACATGATTTCCCGATCGATGATCAGCGATAACGCGCTAAAGGTGCTTTATCGCCTGAAGAAATCCGGGTATCAGGCTTATTTGGTCGGCGGTTGCGTACGCGACTTGCTTTTGGGGCGCGAGCCGAAAGATTTCGACGTGGTAACCAGCGCGCATCCCGAAGAGATCAGGGCGATTTTCCGCAATTGCCGTTTGATCGGTCGGCGTTTTCGCCTCGCTCATGTGCATTTCGGCGAGGAAATTATCGAAGTGGCAACCTTTCGAGGGCTCGCAGGCGAGGAGAGTCACGGGGGGCGCATCATCGAGAATGGCCGCATCCTTAGGGATAACGTCTATGGAACCATCGAAGAGGACGCCTTCCGCCGCGATTTCACGGTTAATGCGTTGTATTACAACATCAATGATTTTTCCGTGGTGGATTACGTCGGCGGCATGGAGGATCACAAGGCCGGTATGCTGAGACTAATCGGCGACCCGGAGCAACGTTATCGGGAGGACCCGGTACGGATGCTGCGGGCGTTACGCTTCTCCGTCAAACTCGGCTTTACCATTCATCCGAGCTGCGCCGATCCGATCAAACGGTTTTCGAGTCTGCTACAGGAAATTCCGCCGGCTCGTCTTTATGAAGAGGTTCTTAAGCTGTTCTTGTCCGGTTATGCGGTACAGACTTTCGAACAGCTCAGGCACTACGGTTTGTTCGCGGCACTGTTTCCCGAGACGGAGCGGTGTTTGGCCAAGGAGCAGCAGGGGTTTCCGCTGACATTCTTGGCCAAAGCCTTGGAACGGACCGATCAGCGAGTGCAAGAGGGAAAACCGGTAGCGCCATATTTTCTGTTCGCGGCCTTGTTGTGGGAACCGGTTCGGGCGGGCGCGCAAGCCCGAATCAAGGCCGGAGAAAGCGATATTTTGGCCTATCAGGAAGCTGCGGGTGAGGTGATTGCACGGCAAGTTCGTCATACCGCTTTGCCCCGGACGGTCAGTCTACCGGCTCGGGAGGTTTGGGCCTTGCAGCCGCGTTTTGAACGGATTGTCGGCTCACGGCCGTTTCGTTTGTTGACCCATCCCCGCTTTCGTGCCGCTTACGATTTCCTGTTGCTCCGGGCCGAGACCGGAGAGGCCGAGCCGTCGCTCGCCGAGTGGTGGACTCGATTCCAGCAGGCCGACGAAGCCGAGCGGAAAGCCATGACGAGTCCCGGCCGGCGCCGCTCCGGCAGATCGCGGTCGCGTAAACGCAAATCGCGCTCTGAATCTTCTGCCAATGTTTCCGTCTGATCATGTTGTGCCATTCGATAAAACGGCGGCCTATATCGGTCTGGGCGCCAATTTGGGCGATCCCATCGAAACCATCAAGTCGGCGCGCTCGGCTATTAGTAAGATAGAGGGTATCCGGGAGTTGGCTTTTTCGAGCCTTTATTGCAGTGCGCCCATGGGACCGGGCGATCAGCCCGATTACATCAATGCCGTAATGTCGGTCGAAACGACATTGGGGCCGCTGGAGTTGTTGCGCGAACTTCAGGCCATAGAGACGGCTCACGGGCGGGTGCGCAAGGGCGAACGCTGGGGACCTCGGACGCTGGACCTGGATTTGTTGCTGTACGGGTGCGAAATCATAGCGAGCGAAGTGCTGACCGTCCCTCATCCGGGAATCGCGGACCGCGAGTTCGTGCTGTATCCGCTCGAGGAGATCGCGCCGGAGCTCGAGATTCCCGGCAAGGGGCGATTGGCTGATCTGGTTCGGAAGTGTCCGCAACGAGGATTGAGGGTAATCGAGCATGTATGATGCGGCCAAGGCTTTGACTATTCCGGATCTCGCGGCGATGAAACGGCGCGATGAAAAAATCGTGGCTCTTACCGCTTACGATGCCAGCTTCGCCAAACTCATGGACGATGCCGGCGTGGATCTGGTTTTGGTCGGCGATTCCTTGGGAATGGTCGTGCAAGGCGAGCCGACGACGTTGCCGGTGACCTTGGACGATATGGTCTACCATACCCGGTGCGTGGCGCGCGGAATTCGCCGCGCCGTATTGGCGGCGGACATGCCGTTCGCCAGTTATTCCGGTCCGGCGCAGGCGATCGATAGCGCCGCTAGGTTGATACGTGGCGGGGCACATATGGTCAAGATCGAAGGCGGGCGGAAGCGGGTCGAGATCGTTCGTGCCTTGGTAGAGCAGAATATTCCCGTTTGCGGTCACTTGGGGCTGCTGCCTCAATCGGTTCATCAGGTCGGCGGTTATCTCGTGCAGGGAAAAGAAGAAAAAGCCGCACAGGCAATCCTCGAGGATGCCTTGATTCTTCAGGAAGCGGGTATTAGTGTGTTGGTGCTCGAATGTGTGCCGGCGACCTTGGCCGGCGAGATTACGGCGGCTCTCGATATCCCGACGATCGGCATAGGTGCGGGTCCGGGCTGTGGGGGCCAGATTCTCGTACTGTACGATATGCTCGGCATCACGCCGGGCAAGCGCCCCAAGTTTTCCAGAAATTTTCTTCAAGGCGCCGAGGATATTCCGTCGGCTATCCGCAATTACGCAGACGATGTGAGATCCGGCCGGTTCCCGGCGTTGGACCACAGTTTTTAGCGGTTCTTTCGGCGGATAATCCAAGGCTCGTCATGCTCATTATCGAATCCATAAGCGATTTGCGCCAAGCCGTGCGGGAATGGCGTTCGAAAGATCTTTCCGTGGCTTTCGTGCCGACCATGGGAAACCTGCATGCCGGGCACGTGCATCTTGTCCGCGAGGCGAAGCAACTCGCCGATAAGGTTGTGGTGAGCGTCTTCGTCAATCCGACTCAATTCTCTCCCGGCGAAGATTTCGATGCCTACCCGCGAACGCCCGCGGAAGATTCGGAAAAGCTTCGCAGCGCGGCAGTCGATCTCCTGTTCATGCCTTCGGTGGCCGAGCTGTATCCCACGGGCTCGGGGGTTACAACTTTCGTCGAGGTGCCGGGTTTGTCCGATGAACTCTGCGGTCGGTTCCGGCCGGGACATTTCCGAGGCGTCGCCACTATCGTCAGCAAGCTCTTCAACCTGGTGCAGCCCGATATCGCGCTGTTCGGCGAGAAGGATTATCAGCAGCTGTTGATAATCCGCCGCATGGTGGCGGATCTCGATTTTCCCGTGCGCATTCGCGCCGTCCCGACCGTCAGAGAGCCGAGCGGATTGGCGATGAGTTCTAGAAATGCGTATCT
>NZ_JBDIVO010000275.1:0-6164 GCF_039794385.1 Methylocaldum sp.
GTACGAGCGAGATGAAAACGCTCTAAGTACATTCAGGGAAGTCTTGCGGCATAGGCAACCTGCAGGACAACCCCGCCAATCAAGCCAATCAGTCGAGATTCCGCAAATATTTGCGGAATGTACTTAGCTCCTCATGGATTGCCTGCGGTGGAATCCACTTTCGTTTCGGCCCTCGCCTTTTCGCGGGCCACGCGCGCGAGGGTCACGTATTTGCTGCGCAGTATCGCCAATTCCTCTTCTTCCAGCTCTTCCAAATCCAACAGCGTGTCATCGGCTTTTTCGATGGCACGGATGAGTTCGTCCAGTTTCACTTGGAGGGCTTCGGTATCCCGGTTCTGGGTGTGCTGAATCAGGAATACCATCAGGAACGTCACGATGGTGGTCGCCGTATTGATCACCAGCTGCCAGGTATCGCTGAATCCGAAGATCGGTCCGCTGACGACCCATACCAGGATCACGATCATTGCGATGTTGAAAGCCAAGGGCCGCCCCGACAAGCGAGAGAACAGTCTCGCGAACCGGTCGAACTTGGCGTTCCAGTAAGCGGTATTCTCGAGGTTCTTCTTAGCCCAGGCGGCGCATTTGACTAGAAAAGCAAGCATACGGATATACCAAGACATCGCGGCATTCCTCCAGATTTCGGATCTTTGTAGCTCATTGTTTTTAGATCGATCGGACCAAGCTTGAACACGACCGAGCGGCCCACTAGCCAGTGTAGGGTTTTGCCGCGTGGACAGCCAGAGGCGTTTTGAAAGAAATCAATCTCGGCGGCCGGCTTTGGTAAATCGGCCTGGATCCGGCAATAGAAGAAGAGAATTCGACTGAAACTACGCCGGCCGCCAGTCGGCGTTGATTTTGCCGTCGACAAGGCCGATGCGCCGGTCGGCGGCCGAAGCGAATGCAGCGTCGTGGGTCACGGCGACCACCGTCTTGCCCATTTGGTGAGCCAGATCGTGGAGAATCTGCCGCACCGTGGCACTCGATACCGAGTCGAGATTGCCGGTCGGCTCGTCGG
Organism: Methylocaldum sp.; assembly: GCF_039794385.1. Lineage (NCBI taxonomy): Bacteria > Pseudomonadati > Pseudomonadota > Gammaproteobacteria > Methylococcales > Methylococcaceae > Methylocaldum > Methylocaldum sp. Next base: position 1,016 of record NZ_JBDIVO010000275.1, read on the forward strand.
CCAGAACGACCAGGGGATCGTTGGCCAGCGCGCGGGCGATGGCGACGCGCTGACGCTGCCCCCCCGAGAGCTGGTGCGGATGTTTCGCGCTTTGCTCGGCGACGCCCAGCCGAGCCAACAACTCCATGCCGCGCGAACGGATCGCGGCATCGCCGTGCTTGCCGAGCCGCCGCATCGGCAGCGTAACGTTGTCGAGCACCGAAAACTCGGCGAGCAGGAAATGGAACTGGAACACGAATCCCAGTTTCTCCAGCCGACGATTCGCCAACTCGTTCTCGCCGTACGCCGAAGTATCCTCGCCGTCCAGCCACACCCGCCCCGAGGTGGGAACGTCGAGCAGACCGAGCAGATAGAGCAGCGAGGACTTGCCGGAACCGGAAGGCCCCATGATGCAGACGAACTCGCCCCGCTCGATATCGAGGTTGATGTCCTCCACCAGGGTCACCGGAACTTCCCCGGCCAGCGTGCGCCCGAGATGCTCGGCGCGGAGAACCGCCGTCATGCGGCACCCCGCAGAATCTCCACGGGATGCACGCGGCCCGCGCGGCGTGCCGGCAGATAGGCGGCGAGAATGCACGAGACGAGGGCGAAAGCGGTGGCGATGGCGAATTGTTCCGGTCCCCACCAGATCGGCATCTGTACTTTTTCCGTAATGCCGGGCGGCCTGAACTCGATGGTCGACAGCAGCTTCATGAGTCCAGCCCCCAGAACCAGGCCGAATACGCTGCCCACCACGCCGATGATGACCCCTTCGTGCAAAAAGATGAGGCGTACATCGCGGGCGTGAAAGCCGATGGATTTCAGGATCGCGATATCGCGGGTCTTTTCCATCACGATGGTCGACAGGGTGTTGTATATCCCGAAGGACGCCACGATGAGGATCGCCGACACCACGCTGTACATGATGATGTTGCGTACGATCAGCACGCTCAAGATGTCTTCGGAGGCTTCGATCCAGGACACCGATTTGTAGCCGGCGACCGCTTCGATGCGCTGGGCGGCATCGCGGGCCTCGTAGGGGTCGTCGAGCTGGATGATCAAGCGGTTAACCCGATTGGGCCGGTCGAACATCACCTGGGCGCGCTTCAGCAAGGTGAACGTCTGGGTCTCGTCGTAGTTCGCGTTGCCGGTGCGGAAGATGCCGACCACTTTCATCGGACGGCTGGCGCCGTTCGCGGCGACCACGTTCACGTTGCGGCCCAGGCCGAGATTGAATTTCTGCGCCAGCCCCGTGCCGACGACGATTCCGTTCGGATTGGCCGCGAGCGCGTCGATCGAGCCTTCGATCATCTTCTCCTCGAGCGTCGACACCGTCTTCATCTTGTCCGGCACCACGCCCGAGAGGGTGACGCTTTCCTCCCGGCCGGCGAATACGAGCACGGCCGAACCGACCAGTACCGGCGCGACCTTCAGTCCGGGCATGGACTCCACGAATTCGAGTTTTTCGCGATAACCGCGGATGCCGCGCGTTTCCGTCTGCGGCTTGACGTTGCTGATCCGGACCGCGCCGCCCGCCCAGCGCAGCTCCGCCGGCTGCGTCCGGGGCAAGCGGTATTCGTCGTAGACCGTGATGTGCGGGCTGTTATCGATGAGACGCTTGATGAAGTCCTTCTCGGAACCGCGCATCAGGGACGACACCGCCAGGAAGAAGGCGACGCCGAGTATGACTCCGGTAAGCGAAACAAAAGTCTGGCGTGTGCGGCCCGTAAGATGCGTGAGCGCCACCTGGAGCTGGATGCGCATCAGGACACCGGCACGGGAGATGACGAACGGATACGGGCGGCGCGTCCGTCGCGAAGGTTTTCCGAAGGCGTCTCGACGACTTGAGCCTCCGGAGACAGTCCCTCGACGATTTCGGTACGAACGGCGCCGGTTACGCCGGTCCGCACCGGCTGCTGGTGTAGCCTCCCGTCCTCAACCACCCATATGGTGCCGTTCTGGACCGCGGTGGACGGTACCAGCAGGGCATTTTCCCGCTCGGAAACGATCAGGTTGGCGTCGACCGTCATGCCCACCTGCAACTTCTCCGGGTCGGCGAGCCGGATGCGAACCCGGTAGCTGCGTGCGATCGGGTCGCCCTTGGGCGTGATTTCGCTGACTTCGCCGTCGAGCACCTCGTCCGGCAGCGCGTCGGCGCGCAACACCGCCTTCTGCCCCACGCGTACCCGCAGGATGTCTTCTTCGTCCACCTCGGCCGTGACCCGCAAAGGCGCGCAACAAGAGAGATAGAACAGGGCCTGTCCGGCGGGAATGAACTGGCCGATCTCGCCGTCGCGCCGGATGATCAGGCCGTCCGCGGGCGCCGTGAGAGTCATGAAATCACGCTGAGCCCGCGCGCGCTCCAGCGCCGCCTCGGCCGCTTCCAGATCGGAGCGCGCCCGGTCCAGTTCGACTTTGGCGATGACATTGCGGCGCACCAGTTCCTGCAAGCGCTGATACTGCGTGCGCGCGAACCGCACGCGGGCGGCCAGTTCCTCGACCGTGTTTCTCAAATCCGCGTCGTCGAGTCGAGCGAGTACCTGTCCCTTACGCACTTGACTCCCTTCATCGACGTTGAGTTCAACCAAATGGCCTGCCTGCCGCGCCGCGATCGGCAGCATGACCGTCGGTTCCACGGTGCCGGTCGCGTAAATCGCCTCCACCGCGGGCCCGCGAGTCGGCGTCACGACGGTGACCGTGACAGGACCTTCGCGCCACCAATAAATTCCGCCGGCGGCAGCGAGCACGCCGATGGCAAGAATCCAGATCCACTTTCTTTGCATTGTTCGGAAGGGGAGAATGACGGTCGTCGATGGTGGGTCTATTGCTGGTTAATTGTTATAGCAAGAAAGGCGGCCCGGTTCCGGGCCCTGTCGAGACTGCCAGACTCGCCCGCATCGGGTTCTTGTAGAGGAAACATGCTCCCATTTTAAACGACATCGAGATGACGAAGCGCGGTCGGCTTGTCGATGCTCCCGACGATCACCCGTGCCGCTTCGAGAACTTTCTGCGACTTCATCGGATTGCCGCATGAACCGACGAAACCTCGGCAGTCTAATCGAAATGAAAGCATTATGCGGATGAGCCAAGATATGATCAGTCTGATCTTCGAATCCGAGCAGCTAGCGAAAACCACCAAGCTTGCACCGGCGCCTTTCTTCCGAATCACCGGCAATTTCATCAGCCAAGGGCCCAACGGGACAGTGGTCGCCAAATTCAGCAATCACTTCTGGGATATGCAAGGCCAGCAGCACTTCACCCAGTACGCCTGCCATGACCGGACGTCGATCCATTTTGAGGATGCGCTGGCAAACACCTCGGAAAGCTTCGGCCCGTTCGATGAAATCTCCGTTGCCGATGGAGTGGTCTACGCCAATGGCCAACTCTTCGCCCGGTTCACCGAGGAAACACAACTCTGGCATTGTTACAAGACCGATACCTATTGGTTGAGCATGATCATCGCGTCGCCGCCCTCGCTGTAGATTGAGTCTTCCTGCAAGGGATTCGACGCCACTATTTCGCTGGGTCCGTTCCCTAACTTAAAGCTCTTTCCCGGGCACTCCATTCCTGAAACGAGGCATAGGCTATGGCGAGCAAGGTCGGACCCAGAAATATGCCGAGGAAGCCAAAGGCCATCACCCCGCCCAAAGTTCCGAGAAACACCAGGATGAATGGCAGATGACTCCCTTTGCCGATGAAATAGGGCTTAAGAAAATTATCGACGAGCCCCACCACTAGAAGTCCCCAGAGCACGAGAAAGACGGCCCACCCCGTCGAACCCTTTCCGAACAGCCAGATGGCCGCGGGTAACCAGATTAATGCGGGACCGACGGGAATCAAGGACAGAACGCACGCCAGCACGCCGAGCAACAGGACGCGGGGGATGCCCGCGATCCACAACCCGATACCAACCAAAATCCCCTGAATCAGCGCGGTACCGATAACGCCGTAAACGACGCCTTTGATGGTGTCCCCCGCCACATGGAGTAATGCCGGCGCCCGTTGGCCGCCGACCCGGGTGAATAAGGGGGCCAGCCTTGTGGATAACGCGGCACCGTCCCGATACAAAAAGAACGCGATGAACACGCTGAGGCTTAAGTACAGGAGACTTTCTCCGAAGTTTGCCGCACTGCGCAACGCCCAATCTCGCAGGGGCATGAGGTACTTCAGCAACGCCTCGGTCAAGCGGGCGCCGCTCCCCGCCATCTCTTGCCAGTGGTCGTGCAGACGCGAACCCACAACCGGCAGCTTGGCTACCCACGCGGGTGGGGTCGGCGGTCCCTCGCTGAGGAGTTGCCGTGCCATCTCCACGAGCGCGGTCACGTCTTCCGCCAAACTGGTGCCGAGGAGCGCCAAGGGGACAATCAAGACGGCTGCCACTATCAGGACCATCAGTCCACTGGCCAATCCTTTCCGGCCCGCGACGGCCGATTCGATCCTTTGATAAACCGGCCACGTGGAAAAGGCCAGGATGACCGACCACAGGATCGCCGAAAGGAACGGACGCAGCACGACGAAACAGCCCAGGATCAATACGAGGACTACGGCGAAGCCGGCCCACTGGTCGACACGGTTTTCGCTCAGCACGTCGTTTTCTCAGATCGACTGGAAATGCCGAATCACCACCCGCTTACTGTTCGTAACGAAAGTCAAACCACATCGTCACCCCGGCAGGGAAGGGGCCGACTAAAGGCCCGTTTGCGATTGGGACTGCCGGGATCCGGGTTACAAGGATGTAGAGGGCAGGCCATCCTTGGCCTCTGGATTCCGGCACTCCCTGCCGGAATGACGGGTAATACTGGCATTGCTTTCTTCACTCACTGTAAAAGATAAGGAAAGGTCGAGCCCTGTCGTTCTCCAAAGCCCTTGGTAGTCTAAGAGGGTGTTTAGAAAGCGTCACGAGCGGCCCGAAGGCAAGCCTGTCCTGAGCTCCGTCGAAGGGTCCGTCCTGAGCTTGTCGAGGGGCTGCCCTCAGGCCGTGCAGTAGCTTCTCGCACACACGCTAAGCTAACCCACGACCTCTTTGGCTTCGGCATATCAAACTCAATCGTTATCACTCCAAGCGCTCGCATATCCGCGCGTTTCGCGTCAAGCCAAGGACTCGAACGCTGTCCAGGCTAGAGCATTTTCATACCTACTGTACGGGCATTCGCGCGTAGGTCGGGAATCC
>NZ_JBDIVO010000276.1:0-6141 GCF_039794385.1 Methylocaldum sp.
GTGTTCTTCCCGCTTTGCCAGCGTCGCCCGCTACCGATACCGCCCATCTTTTCTCCTCTCGGATTTTGCCGAAATCATTAAAAAAATTGGCACCGTTGACTTCTCTGAAACATGCTCAAACCCTTGTCGCGCTTCATTTTGCGGCTGTTTCGAATTGATCGCTGTCCTACCCGTTTCGAAGCTCTTTCAGCTTCAAAAGCATGGCCAGGGTGCGCTCGAATTTGCGATCCAGATGCGTTTCGTAGCGGGAGAGCTTCTCCAGGCGATGCGCTTGCAGCCCTTCGCCCAAGGTTTGGGCTTTGATTGCTGGTTGAAAGCGAACCTCTTGCACCATGCGAATGCAGATCGGTCTTAAGGTTTCACGGATGAATTCGGCCAGGCCTTCACCAGTCGCCGGATATTCTTCCTCGACATGCTCATCCCACCGGTCGCGGGATTCCGGAATCAGCGCTCGCCTGGCTTTTTCGTAAGCCTTGGGTCCGCCTTTGCGGAGAATCGCCGCCGCCTTCTGGGTCGCGGCTAGATCAAGTTCAGCGTTCCGTTGGCGCTCGGCGATCTCTTCCGGTGTGGCTGTCAGTAAGTCCGGCAGATCGGCATGTTCGCCGGATAACCCGCGCTCGATGAGTGGGCGAGTATTTCCGGGCCATGGTTTCCCCCTATTCTTGGTAACGGTATGGCTCAACGCGTTGGATTATTTCGGATGCTAGAATACGTTACAAAAAATTCACCTTATCAGCACCCGCGAAATCGGTGAGGTTTTGCCGTTTAAGTTGAAATCGAATAAAGCTTCGTAACTCCCTGCTAATCGGTTTTGGGCGTAAATTTGAGGGAGGAGTGGATGGGGGAACCAACGATGACTTTCAGCCATCCTTTTTTCGCTTCTATCGTCATCACCGAGGCACCGGTTTTGGGCTGAATCCGAATCATTACGCTCGCCATTCATCCTGATGCGGGACGTTCGGGCTCAAGATTTTTGGACGCCAAAGCTACTCGCTGGCACGCAAGACAGCCTCGTTAGCGTGCCCAGCAAATATTGGAACCTGACCACATTGAACATCACTGCGGCTTGATCGCGGGTAGCGGTTATGCCAGCGCAAGAACAACTACAAGAACTGTCCATGCAAAGCACGCAACATCAAAACCTAGTCGGATTCATCTGGAACATCGCCAACAAGCTGCGCGGCCCGTATCGTCCGCCGCAGTACCGGCGCGTGATGCTGCCGCTGATCGTGCTGCGGCGCTTTGATTTGGTGTTGGCCGAGAACAAGCAGAAGGTGCTTGAGGAGAAGAAGCGCCTTGAAGAGAAAGGCATCACCGGTCCCGCCCTGGATAAGGCCCTGTCGCGGATTGCCTCGGAAGGACGCAAGCAGGAACTGTTCAACACCAGCGGGTTCACGTTTAAAAAGCTGCTCGACGACGCGCCCAATATCGCGGGCAATCTGATTGCCTATATTCACGGCTTCTCGCCGCGTGCGCGGGACATCTTCGACAAGTTCGAATTCGAGACGGAAATCGCCAAGCTCGACGAAGCCAACCGGCTGTTCCTGATCATCAAGGAATTCTGCTCGGCGGAAATCGACCTGTCGCCCAAGACCATCAGCAATTTGCAGATGGGCTACCTGTTCGAAGAACTGGTGCGGAAGTTCAACGAGCAGGCGAACGAAGAGGCCGGGGATCACTTCACTCCGCGCGAAGTCATTCGCCTGATGGTGCAACTGCTCTTCACCGGCGAAGAGGACGTTTTCAAGCCAGGTGTCTATCGCAGCGTCTACGACCCGACGGCCGGCACGGGCGGAATGCTTTCCGAGTCCGAAAAATACATGGCCGAGAAGAATCCCGATGCCCACATCGAGTTATTCGGCCAGGAATACAACCCCGAGGCCTACGCCATCTGCTGTTCGGATTTGCTGATCAAGGACGAGCCGATCGATAACCTGATCTACGGCGACACCTTGGGGATCAAGGACGCCAAGAACAAAACCAACGGCTTCGTGCCGCATGACGGCCACCCGGACAAGAAATTCCACTACATGCTGGCCAACCCGCCTTTCGGCGTGGAGTGGAAGCCGGAAGAAGACTTCGTGCGCGACGAATACAAAGACCAGGGCTTTTCCGGCCGCTTCGGGGCCGGATTGCCGCGCATCAATGATGGCTCGCTGCTCTTCTTGCAGCACATGATCTCCAAGATGCACCAGCCGCCCCGCTGGGTCGATGGTAAGAACGTGGGAGGCGACGGCTCCAAGATCGCCATCGTCTTCAACGGCTCGCCCTTGTTCACAGGCGATGCGGGCAGCGGTGAAAGCAATATCCGCCGCTGGATCATCGAGAACGACCTGCTCGACGCGGTCGTCGCCCTGCCGGATCAGATGTTCTACAACACCGGCATCTACACCTACATCTGGATCGTCACCAACAAGAAGCCCAAGCATCGCCAAGGCAAGGTGCAACTGATCGACGGCACCCGGCATTTCAAGAAGATGGACAAGAGCCTGGGCAACAAGCGCAATGAGCTTTCGGACGGCCACATCAAGGAGCTGGTGCGGCTCTACGCCGAACACGAGCACGACGCGGAAAGCGAAGTGTTGGTCGAAGGGAGGCCCGAACGCCGCATTTGCAGTAAGGTGTTTGAGAACCGCGAGTTCGGCTTTCTCAAGATCACCGTGGAACGGCCGTTGCGGCTCAACTTCCAGGCCAGCGCCGAGCGCATCGAGCGGCTTTCCGCGCAGAGCGCCTTCGCCAACCTTGCCAGCAGCAAGAAGCGCAAGGATGACGCCGCCTATCGCGCCGAAGTCGCCGCGGGCGAGAAAACCCAGGCGGCCCTCAAAGCTGTCCTGGAAGGGATGAATGGCGAAACGCTCTACCGCAACCGTTCCGAGTTCGAAGCCGTGCTCGATGCCGCACTAAAAAAGGCGGGCATCAAAATTGGCGCGCCGGTCAGGAAAGCCATACTCGCGGCGCTGTCGGAACGCGACCCGGAGGCCGACATTTGCCTGGACGCCAAGGGCAAGCCGGAACCCGATCCCGATCTGCGCGATACCGAAATCGTGGCCCTGCCCGACGGCATCGCCTTGCCTTTGCCGCTGGGCTACGACAACGAAACCGGCCACGACCAGTTGCTGGCGCTGGTGCGCGACCACTGCGAGGACTACCTCAAGGCCGAAGTCCTGCCGCATGTGCCGGATGCGTGGATAGATCACGGAAAAACCAAGGTCGGCTATGAAATCCCGCTGACTCGGCATTTCTATGTGTATCAGCCGCCGCGCCCGCTGGAGGTGATTGCGGCGGAAATCAGCCAGCTTGAGAAGGAGATTGTGGGGATGTTGAGGGAGGTAACGGCGTGAACACGCGTTTGCTGGATTGCGCGTTTACGTTGAAAACGGTTCACAGTTTGTGTAGATTACGCTCCAACAAAACCCGCCAAGGCTATGCGCGAGAGCGTACCCTCAAACCGGCGGGTTACTTTTTTCCGGGGGATGCCTGATGAAGCGCCCCTTCGCCAAACCGGCCACCACCTACGCCGATCAAGTCGCGCTGCTGCGACGCCGAGGCTTGGAAATCGACGACCCCGCCCAAGCCGCGTTCTACCTTCAGCATCTCAACTACTACCGGCTCGGCGCCTACTGGCTGCCGTTCGAGGCCGATCACCGGAGTCATCGATTCCTGCCCGGCACGCGATTTGTCGACGTGCTCAACCTGTACATCTTCGATCGCGAATTGCGGCTTCTGACTCTGGACGCCATCGAGCGCGTCGAGGTCTCGGTGCGCGCCCAGTGGGCCTATCAATTGGCCCACCGGCACGGACCCCACGCGCATCTCGATCCGACCCTGGCCCAACGTGCCGACCGCTGGCGCCAGAATCTCGACAAGCTGGGGGATGAGGTCAAACGCTCGGACGAAACTTTCATCCGGCATCTGCTAAGCACCTATGCCGAAGACCTGCCGCCGGTCTGGGCCGTGTGCGAAGTCATTTCGCTTGGCCTACTCTCACGTCTTTACAACAACTTGAAACCCATGCCGACCCGCCGCGCCATTGCCGATGTGTACCGCATCGATCAAAGGGTTTTGGAATCCTGGTTGCATCATCTTTGCCTGGTACGCAACACCTGCGCCCATCACAGTCGGCTGTGGAACCGCGAATTCACCATCACGCCGGAACTGCCGCGCAGCAAGCCGGCCGGGCTGCTGGCCCAGTGTCAACCCGGCTCGCGCAAGCTTTACAACACGCTGGTTATTCTCCTGTACGTGATGGACCTAATTGCCCCGGCGCATCACTGGCGGGCGCGGCTCAAGGGTTTGCTGGAAGCGCACGCGGTGCCGGTGGCGGCGATGGATTTTCCGGACGACTGGGCAAGCTTGCCGATCTGGCGGGAGGCGGTGCCATGAAATACCCGAGATACTCCGGTTATGTATACCAGCCGCCGCGCCCGCTGGAAGTGATCGCGGCGGAAATCAGCCAGCTTGAGAAGGAGATTGTGGGGATGTTAGGGGAGGTGGTGTGATGACGTATGCGGAATATCGGGATTTAAAAAACTCTGGCATTAAGTGGCTGCAGGACATTCCCAGCCACTGGAGAATCAAGAGACTAAAGTTCTCTACCGAGTTAGTTAACGACAAGGTAAGCGTTGAAGAATCATCTCTGCCATATCTTGGCCTTGAGCATATCGAATCCTGGACTGGACGAAGAATTTTCGGAGAGATTGCCAATAGCGAGGGTTTAGCATCGGCTTTTTCGACTGGTGACCTGCTTTTCGGAAAGCTGCGTCCATATCTGGCTAAAGTTCATTTGGCTGAACAGGAAGGGTTGATTTCCAGTGAAGCGCTTGTTATTCGCAGCAAAGCCGAAGTTCACTCCGCATTTCTGAAGTATTACATGCTTTCTCGCGATTTCATCAATATCGTAGATTCGTCGACATACGGTAGCAAAATGCCCCGAGCTAACTGGGATTTTATCGGGAATCTGCCGCTTTTACTTCCTGAACTCGAAGAACAACAAGCCATTGCCCGCTTCCTCGATTTCAAAACCGCCCAAATCGATGCCCTGATCGCCAAGAAACAAGCCTTGCTCGACAAGCTGGCCGAAAAGCGCACGGCGCTGATTAGCCATGCCGTGACCAAGGGGCTAGTTCCTTCGGTGCCGATGAAGGATTCGGGAGTGGCTTGGCTGGGGGAGATTCCGGCGCATTGGGAACGAATGCTGATGGCTCGTGTAATTTCAGCCTTTGAACAGGGATGGAGTCCGTCATGCGATGAGCGCGAGGCGTCAGAAGAGGAATGGGGAGTACTGAAATCAGGCTGCGTAAACTATGGCGTATTCCAAGAACGCGAACATAAAACCCTTCCTGCCAGCATTGATCCTATTCCGTCTCTGGAGGTTAAGGCTGGGGATATTTTGATGTGTAGGGCAAGTGGCTCTAAACATTTGATCGGGTCAGTTGCCTTGGTTAAAAAGTGTAGGCCAAAGCTAATGTTTTCCGATAAGACATATCGGGTTTCGCTTCAATCCGCCATGATTGATTCGGAGTTTTTCGTCCTTGTGATGAGGTCGAAATATTTGCGGGAACAAATTGAATTATCTATCAGTGGTGCAGATGGCCTGGCGAATAATATCCCCCAGTCATCAGTTAAAGCATATCAGGTCGTAATTCCGCCTCTCGACGAGCAACAAATAATTGCGGTTACCCTTCAGAAAAAAATCGAGAGCATGGATACACAAGAAAAAAAAATAGCTAAAGCAATCGGCAAGCTACAAGAATACCGCTCCGCCCTAATCACCAACGCCGTCACCGGCAAAATCGACGTGCGGGCTTGGCAACCGAATCAGGAAGCCGCATGAAATTCGAAACTTTCAAAGCCGGTCGCTGGCAGGCGCGTTACCAGTACAAGAGTTTCGAGCCGGTGCCGGTCAATCATGAATGGCACTGGGAAGACCCCGGCATCAATGCCTTGCTGGAGCAAGCCACCCGCGCCCTGGGCGAGTTGAACGCCTTTTCGCTCATCGTGCCGGATATTGATCTGTTCATCGAAATGCATGTGGTCAAGGAAGCGCAGACTTCCAGCAAAATCGAAGGCACGCAAACCGGCATTGACGAAGCCTTGATGCCCGAAGAGCAGATCAGGCCAGAAAAGCGCGACGACTGGCGG
>NZ_JBDIVO010000277.1:0-6087 GCF_039794385.1 Methylocaldum sp.
ACTCGGTCAGAGTCTCGCGCCCGCCGTTGTCCACGGTCCGGGTAACGTTGCCGTTTTGGTCGTAGAAGTAGTCGGTATAACGCCCGTCGGGGCCGGTCAGCCGCTTCAGCCGCCCGTTCTGGGTCTGGTCGTAATAGGCGTACTGGGTGACGAGACCGTTGGGATCGGTCACCCGGATGGGCCGTCCGCCGATGTCGTACTCGGTGACGACCGCGTTCCCCTGTTGGTCGAAGGCCCGGGTCGGCCGGTTGAGGGCGTCGTATTCGAACCGGACGCTGTAGCCGTCCGGGTTGGTGATCTTGAGGACGTTGCCGACTTCGTCGTAGGTGAACTGGGTCGCGTGCCCGGCGGTATTGCGGCGGACCACGGGCCGATCGAGGGCATCGTATTCCACGACGTCCTGCTGGAGAAGCCCGTAGACGCCGTTGCCGTCGAAGGCGATCAGGCTGGCGCCGATCGGGTTGCCGTTATTGTCGTAGGCGAAGTCGCGCCATTGCCGGAGGGCATCGGTCGCGCGTGTGATCTGGCCGTCGTCGTTGTAACGCGTCTCGGCCGGGTAGAACCGCGCGTCCACGGCGACGGTCGGACGCCCCAAGGCATCGAAGGCTTGGCTCGCGTTGGTGCATCGGTCGGCTAACGTGGCTTCACCCAGTTGCTGCAAGCCGCAGCGCTTGATCGATGTGGGGTTGAGCGCCGAGGCGTCGTATCCGAACTCGACGTAGGGACCTTCCTGGGTGGTGAAATCCCGCACGCGCTTCGTGCGCGTCAGGTTGCCCGCCGCGTCGTAGGTATGGATCGTCCACGCGGCGATTTGCGAAGGCGTGGGCGTCGCGGTGTTGACGCCCGGCTTCAGGGCGATGACCTCCGTGCGGTTGCCGCGGGCGTCGTAGCGGTACAGCGTGTAATGGCCGTTGGCGTTCTTGGTCTTGGTCGGCAGGTGGAAGGCGTTGTAGCCTTCGTAGGTTACGGTGCTGCCGTCGGGCAGGGTCATCGTGGTCACGTTGCCCGACGCATCGTAGGCGTACCGGATCGTATTGCCGAGCGCATCGCGCCGCTGCGTCTCGTTGAGGGGGTTGGCCGTATCCTGGTACTCGTAGACCAGCCGCGAGCCGTCCCCTTGCTGGTGCTGGAGCTGTTGCCCCCATTCGTTGAAAAGATAGGTCTGGCTCACTCCGCGCTCGTCGACGGTGGTCGTTTCCCGGCGGAATTTGTTGTACCGGAAGGTGTAGGTATGTCCCTGGCTGTCGGTATGCCGGAAGGTCTTGCCGTTGGCGTAATACTCGAAGCTCATGCCGTTGCCGTTCGGCCGCGTGTAGGTCTTCAGGGCATGATCGAGATTGGTGCCATCGGCGGCGGTGTAATAGGTGTAGGCCGTCGAACTACCGCGACGCCCCGCGACGACCTCCGGGCTTTCGAATTTGACGAGATCGCCGCGGCCGTCATAGGTGTAGCGGAAGGTGCGCCCTGCCCAGTCGGTGATGCGGGTAATATGGCTCCCGCCGTTGTCGTACCAGAACCGAAGCGTGCGCCCGATCCCGTCGACGACGGTGGAGAGATTCGCGCCGCTATAGCCGAAACTCAAGGCATTGTTGTTGCGGTCGACCACGCGAACCAGTTTCGCCGTCTGGCCGGCCGTACCGGGGATGTTCTGGAAATAGAACACCAGCCCGGATTTTTCCTTCAGGCTGTATTCGCCGTTGGCTTCCCGTTTCGCGGTGACGCGGAGACCCGTTTGAGGCGTTAAGGTCGCATTCAACGGCACGCCGCTGGCCGTGCCTGCGACGCTTAAACGGCTCGCCGAGCCCGAGCCGTCGACCCAAATCACCGTGTCGACAGTCCCGTTCGCATTCTCATCGAAGAACTGCAGCTGATGGTTGAAGCTGTGCGTCCAGCCGAAACCCAAGGGGCCGTCCTTGCGGACGTTCGAGTTATAGGTGCGCTCGAATACGATGTCGAGTCCCCCTCGCCCCCGGATGGCCAAGTCCCGCTCCGGATGGTAGAGATTGCCGGAGACCAGGTTGACGGGATCGCCGCCAACGTTTGTTTTTCCGGCTACATAGCCCGTATTGCTGCCCGGTCCGAAATGCGGGGTGTCGATTTTGATGTTGCTGTTAGGGACTGGGCCTACTGTCAGGGACGTCGCAATCGTGGGCGTAAAGACCGATCGAAAGCCGGTGCCCAACGCTTGATCAAAGTAATTGCTAATCGGCCTTGCTAGGGAATAACCGCCTTGGGCCGTGGTGTAATCGCCGGAAATCGTGTAGCTGGTACTAGCCGATTGCAGATTTTGATTACCGTCCAGAGTGGCCTTTTCCGCCACCCACACGGCGCCGGCCCAGCCGTCGTAATTGATCAGGCACCGTGGTAGGGTGATTTTGAAATAGCCTTGCGCAAACAGATTCTTTAAGCTGTTTTTGACAGCAGTTGAATAGTTCAGGTTGATCGGCGAAGTCGCGCAGCCGATATTCAATTGGGTATCGACATCCGCACTGCCCGTCAGGGCCACTACGGGCAGGCCGGTATCATTGGCGAACTGCAGGCCGCGGATGGTGCTGACGGCGTCCACGTGGGCCTGTTCCTGCCAAATGTACGATTCGTAGGCAGAAGCGGAATAACCCGCCAACAAGTAATTGTTGTAATTCGCGGCACCGGTGACGATGTTCCGAGAGCGAAGGCTGCCGCCCGGCACATCGACCAGGAGTCCTTTGCGCGAGAATGCAAAGGGCAGGTCGAACACGTACTCCACCTTCATCGCCGTGGACGTGAGCCCGATGTGATTGCCGCTGTCGCCGGTCTCGCCGTAGAGCCGTCCCACGGTTTTTCCCGCCTCGGTGATGTAGTCCATATATTTCAGCCCGGCAATGTGGAGGTATTCGCCGAGCGTGTCGTCCATCCGAGTGTTGGGATTCGCAGTGGTTTCGACGGCGTCGAGTAGCTTCGCCGAGCGCGCTTCGATCAGGTCGTCGGACGCATGAAAGGCGTAGACCTGAAGCGCATGGTAGTTGTACGCTCCGATGTTCCAGTATTGAACCTGATTGATCGTGACGTTATTGAGCGAAAGACGTATTGTCAGTTGGTTGCTGCGGGTGCAGAAACCCACAGCCGTGCGGGTTCCGGCGGGCGTAATATCCACGCCGTCCCGCCTGAAAACCGGCTGGACCAAGGTCTGCTGATAATTGGAGGTAGTCGCACAAGGCACCTCCATCGCCGTTCCGAACTGCCAGGCCGCGACGTTGCCCGCGGCGGTATTCGATGCGTTGGTTTGCACGAAGGACAGGGTCAATCGGCTCGAAGCGAGTTCGGCCATCGGCCGATTGAGTGTTGGCGCCAAGGCAGTGCCGGATTGATTCAGCACCGTGAACTGGGCAAAGTAGCGGTGGGTATCCGGCAACACCGCGGTTTCGGACTGGCCGCTCCCCCAATCCTTAAAATTCAGGACGTCGTAAGGCAGCGTGCTGGGCAACACGTCGATGTTCCGTTGCAGGATGGCGCCCCGATATCCGCCGCCGTGCACGAGCGATGTCCCCAGCGCCGCTTCCATCTGATCCTTCAGCGCTTCCTGAGGCATGACGGTCGTGCGCTTGCTCAAATACGCGTTGTAGTCGAAGCTGAAGCCTGGAATATCGGCAACGGTCGTGCCGTTCGTGTAGGTCATCTCCTTGAAGCTCGGATCCAGCGGAATCCAATGGAACCCGCTATTGTCGTTGCGCGAGCCGCGGTAATTGCCATAGGGCACGCAGGCTTCGATCCATACGTGGGAAAAGCTAATCCGGCCGGACGGCAGCAGTTCCTTTGGTATCTGCCCAACACCCAACCTGGACCAAGCTCCATTCACAGCCTTTACGCCCAACCAGTCCAGCATACGCGGATCGCTGTATTGGAACGCAACTTCGCCGTAGACATACCGGGCCGGAATCTTGGCGATGCGCAGCAGAGCAATCAACAGCGAAGCTTGATCGGTGGCGTTGCCGGAGCCGCTCACCAAGGTCGCGGAAGCACCTTTCAATGAGCCGAAGTAAGGCTGGAATTCGATCTGGTTCTTGACGTATTCGTAAATCTTGACCGGCGAATACTGCAATTTCTCGGCGAGGGCCAACACGTCCGGATCGTTCAGATTGATTTCCGGCAGGGCGTTGCCGAGATCCGCCGCCTGATAGCCGCAAGCCACCGCTTCGGGCGCCGCGGCCGAAGGCGGGGCGGCTTGAGCCGTGCCTATCCCTAACGCATCCATCAGCTTGTCGACGGACTCGGCCAGCTTCTTCGAATGGCCCGAAGGTTCGACACGAGCCCCGGCATTTCCTATCGGTGCGGCATAGGCAGGCGGAGGGGCGTTCGGGATATCGTCGGTCGTGAGTTTTGTCGGCTCCTGCTGGGTGAAGGTCGGCTGGGGCTGGGTCTGCACCTCAACCGGCGGCGCTTGGAGTTGCTGCAGGAGGCCTTGCAGGGTCGCCAAGGCCTGATGCCGTTCGCCGGCGGTCTGGGCACCGAGTGCGGCGTCCAGAGCGCGATCCAGCCGATCGAAGCGCTCGCGTACCTGTTCCGCGAGCCCCGAATTTTCCAAGCCTCGGCCGGCCAGCCAGCCTTCGATTTCAGAACGGTAGGCACGGAAGCCGTCTCGTTTATGCTCCAACTCCGTCCTTAACTCTGGCTCCCTATCGCTTGGGGCTTGCGCGAGTTCGGTAAGCAACCGTTGGGTATCGCTGTTTTCACTCGCGATGCCTTTCGACCAGTTTTCGGTATCGCCGGGCTCACCGTCCCCAATGTAAGCAGCCGAAATAGTCTCCGCGGCGGAATCGAAATCCGGCATCGCCGCGCCGGTGCGCGGCGAGTATTGCTTCGGTGGCTTGGCCTTTATCGATTCGGCATTCGATGCCGACGTTTCGGAATCGACGGATTTTTCACCACCGGCAAACCAGGTCAAAGCCGCAATCATTACAACGACCAAGATGGCGATGATCGAGAGTCGAAACGTCCCCCACGGCGCTTTATTTTGCATTTGTTATGGTCTCCAAGAACGCATCCGTACACAGCCGCCGGCGAGCGGGGCGCCCCCTGATCGGGGGTGTTCGCCCCGCCGGCTATAGCAGCAGCGTGGAAATGATGCTGATCACGGCCGGCTCGTTGACGACCGGGTTACGCCCGATTTGAACTTCAGCACCGTCGGCCAGATTATCGTGATCGCTGTCGGCCACGTCGGGATCGCTGCCGTGGGTGAATTCCCCGACATTCGAGAGCGCGTCGTTGTCGGGATCGAGCGCGGCGTCGCTCGGATCATAGGGGTTCAGCGCATGGGCCAATTCCCAGACGTTGGGCATGCCGTCCTGATCCGTATCCCAATACGCGGGATAATTGGTCCATTCGATGCTGTCGGGGGTGCCGTCGAGGTCCGTATCGGCGGCAAGCGGATTCAGGCCGTCGCGCAGCTCGAAAAAGCTCGGGACACCGTCGCCGTCCGTGTCCGTTGTCGTGTCGTTCTGGGCGATCACGCGCAAGTAGCCCGGCACCGCCACGGAAATACCTTGGCTGTCCCTGAGGTTCAACACGAAGGGATAGGAACCGGCCGCCGCGGGCGTCCCGGAAAGAGACCAAGGCGCGGCGGCGCTCACCGCGATGCCGGGCGGCAGATGCCCGCCGCCAAGCGACCAGGTGTAGCCGGGCGTGCCGCCGGCCGCCGACAGCGGATAGGAAAAAGCGGCCTCGGCGAGCGCTTCCGTCGCAATCGGGTTGCCGCGCAGCTTAGTGGGATTGGGCGTTGCGGTCAGGCCGTTTTGCGGCAGCAGCTTCCAGCCGTCGGCCTGATTGGGGTCGGTGCCCACCAAGGGTTCGACCGCATCGGGAATGCCGTCGCCGTCGCTGTCGGCCATCACGGTCGGCGGAAAGGTCCGCAAGGCGAGTCCCGTTTCGTAGGCGTCCCCGTTCCAACTGCCGTCAGCCGCTTGCCGATTTTGCAGGAAGGCGGCGGCTTGCGCCAAAGCGGTATCGGTACCGGCCGGCGCGAGTCCGGCGGCCGCGGCTGCTTGTAAGGCGAGGTAAGCCGTGGCGGTGGACCGCTCCACGCCGGTGTCGGCGCTGTGGTCGGTAAAGCTC
>NZ_JBDIVO010000278.1:0-6071 GCF_039794385.1 Methylocaldum sp.
AGGGTGGGTTAGGCGCGCATTGCCACGAGCCATACCGTAAAGGACTTACGCCGAATCGCCTTTAGTCCCCTCTCCCTCTGGAAGAGGGTAAGGGCGTTTCTTTTCTTCGTCCTTTCCATCGTTAGTCCCGCTCGCTTTATCAAGTCCGTATGCCGAGAAAAAGCCGTCCTGCATTGTTTGCCAAAGCTTCAGGTTCTGCCGGGTCAACTCCGTAAACACGGACAAGGGAGCGTTCTTGATCAGATTTGCCATCTGGGCCTGCATCAGCTTTTGCTGCTTTAGAAAGACATCCATGCTTTCCTTGAGATAGGCCGTCATGAAGCCTTGCATCGCATTGCCGTAGGTCCGGATGATCTGTTCCAGAATCTCGGTGGTGAAGATCGGCTGGCCTTTTTCCTCTTCTTCCAGGATCAGCTGCAAGAGAGTGCTCCGGGTGATGTCCTCATCGGTTTTCGCGTCCACCACCCGGAACTTGATAGCGTCTCTTACGAGTCCACGGATGTCCCCAAACGTAACGTATTTACTGATGGCCGTGTCGTATAGGCGCCGGTTGGGATATTTCTTGATGATGCGTTCGTTGTATGCGTTGCTCATATTCCGGGGTTGTCATGCGGCCTACCCCATATGTTGGCCGCCGTTGATCGAGAAATCGGCTCCCGTGATGAATCCAGCCTCATCACCCGCCAAAAAGCTTATCAGCCGGGCGACTTCCGAGGGCCGACCGAACCGGCCGACCGGGATTTCCGCCAGGATTTTAGCGCGATGCTCTTCCGGGACGCTCATGATCATCGGCGATTCGATATAACCCGGCGATACCGTGTTTACGGTAACTCCCTTTTTCGCGACTTCGCGAGCGACGGACATCGTGAACCCGTGAATTCCGGCCTTGCTGGCGGCATAGTTCGCCTGGCCGAACTGGCCCTTTTGGCCGTTCACCGAGGAGATGTTGATAATGCGGCCGAAGCCGCGATCCTGCATTCCTTCGATGATGCAGCGCGTGGTGTTGAACACGCCGTCGAGATTGGTACGGAGCACCGTATGCCACTGCTCGGGCGTCATTCTGCGCAAGGTTGCGTCGCTTGTGACGCCTGCGGCATTGACGAGAACGTCTACCCCGCCGTACTTGCGCGCGATGTCTTCGAACACGGCAGTGGTGTGCCCGAAATCCGTGACATCGCATTCCATGGCGTGCATCTCGTAGCCTTCGCTCTTGCGCGCCGCTTCCCACGCGTCGGTGATACAGTCTAGCGCCCGCGGACGGCAAAGGGCAACGACGCGGCTAGGCATCGCGGCCAGGTGCCTGCATATTTCGGTGCCGATAGTTCCGGTTCCCCCGGTTACGACGGCCACTCGTCCATTCATGAGAAAATCCTCCGTGCTAGGTATAAAGCTGGGCCGGGCCGGACCGAACCATTCGGAAATGCCGGGATCGGCTGCCCCCTTGCCCCGGCCTACAAATTATGAAAATCGTAGGTCGGCAATCCCTTGCCGACAAATGTGCTCAGGTCCGGCTTCTCCCAACAGTTGTACAAATCCTGACAAAGCCGATATGGCTTATCGACCTCCAATCTCCGTCTACCGCTCCACGGCGACGGCGATGCCCTGACCTCCGCCGATGCAAAGCGTGGCGACGCCTTTGTGTACGTCGCGGCGGCGCATTTCGTGCAACAGGGTGACCAGAATCCTCGCGCCGGACGCGCCGATCGGGTGCCCGAGCGCTATGGCGCCACCGTTGACGTTGAGCTTGTCGGTATCCCATCCAAGTTCGCGGTTGACCGCGATCGCCTGGGCCGCGAAAGCTTCGTTCGCTTCGATCAAATCGAGATCATCGATGGTCCATCCGGCCCGGTTGAGACAACGCCGCGTCGCCGAAATCGGACCGGTTCCCATGATCGCCGGCTCGACACCCGCGGTGCCGAAGGCCGCGATACGGGCCAAAGGCTTCAAAGCGTATCGCTCGGCCATATGCGCGGACATCACCAGCACCGCAGCCGCCCCGTCGTTGATACCGGACGAGTTGCCCGGCGTGACGGTACCGTTCGGCCGAAAGGCGGGTTTCAGCTTTGCCAGCGCTTCGGCGGTGGTGCCCGCACGCGGAAATTCATCGGTATCGAACACGATGGCCGGACCTTTGGGCTGCGGAACTTCGATCGGCACGATCTCGTCCCGGAATTTCCCCGCCTTTTGCGCGGCTTCCGTCTTTTGCTGGGAGGCGGCGGCGAAAGCATCCTGTTCTTCCCGGGATATTCCGTACTGATCGACGATATTCTCCGCGGTGCAGCCCATGTGGCAGTCGTGGAAGGCATCCCAAAGCCCGTCCACGATCATGCTGTCGATGAGCGTCCAGTCGCCCATTTTGATTCCGTTGCGCGAATTGGGCAGCAGGTGAGGGGCCGCGCTCATGTTCTCCTGCCCGCCCGCAATCACGATTTCCGAGTCCCCGCACTGGATCGACTGCACGGCCAGTTGTATCGCCTTGAGGCCGCTCCCGCATACTTTGTTGATCGTGGTGGCCGACACTTCGACCGGAAGATTGGCCTTGATCGCCGTTTGTCGGGCCGAATTTTGCCCGGTACCGGCGGTGAGCACCTGTCCCATGATGACTTCGTCGATCTGCTGCGGCTCGAGGCCGGTTTTGGAAAGCAGATCCAGGACGAGCTTGGCTCCGAGATGTACGGCCGGAATATTGGCGAGAGTGCCGCCGAATTTACCGATCGCCGTACGCACGGCGCCTACGATTACTACATCTTGCATCGATTGACCTCTTGTTGAGACTTAATCCTTGAAATAGGAAAGGGCCGGTGTCGGAGGGCGGACAACCGGCCCGTCGCGTTACGGTTTGACGGAAATGCGCTCAATCCAAACCGTCACTCATCCTTTCTGAGCTCCTCGCGGTGCCTGTTGCCCTTCGGCGCCGGCCGCGGCTTTGGCAGTCTCGCCGCCGGCCCGCGCGGTGGTTTCGGCCGCGCGCGCCGCTCTCTCCGCGGTTTCTTTCGCCGTCTGATTGGCCCACTCGTTGAATGCGTCCTGGGTTTCCTTCGCCACTCGCAGATAGTCTCCTGCGTGGTCCGCGATCTTTTGACCGAATTCGGAAATCAGTTTCCGTTCCCCGTCCTTCCATTTGTCGGGATCTCTCGTTTCGCAATTCAATTGCGCCTGGCGCGTTCCCATCTCCAAATAGTCCTGAGCCATGGCCAAATTGCATTTGGCGACTTTCTCGACGGCCTGTAACGCAATCTCGTTCCACCGCATGAACGGGTCGACCGCTATACGGTTCATCTCGAACCATTGATCGTAAACTTGCCGATTACCGGCCATCCTTTCGGCCGCCTGAAGGGCGATTTCGTTCCAACGCATCAACGGATCGAACGCCGCGCGGTTGATCTCGAACCATTGATCGCACATTTGACGAGTGTTCATCACAAGCTCCTTAACAAGGGTTTAAACACGCTGGGAATCCGGCAGTATCAGTGGTGCACTGCACCATACCGGAGCGGAACAAGCCGATCAATAGGCCGGAATACTTACATTCAGCAAGAGCATTGATGTGTAAAAAGTAATAGTGATCCGATTCGGGAACCGTGCCTGCAAAACACAGGTCGGATGTCTTTGAATGACGATTTTCGTACTGGCAAACGACAGACTAGATGTTTTTTACGCGTATCGAAAACGAAACGCTTCGATCACGTCTTCGCCGCGAGGAAACAAGCGGTTCACCTCCGGTTTACAATGCTGCGTCGCAACATTGATCTGGTATAGTATCGACACGGCGTCATGCCGTAACAAATCCGACCAACGGAGACTCGAATGACTGATCAATCTTCCTCCCCAGTGGATGCCTGGGCTCGTCTCTGGCTAGACACGCAACGCAAGTACTGGGAGTCGTGGTCCGATCTTTCCCGTAAGGCGATCGAAGAACCTCGAGCGGTTTCCGAGGGAGCAGGCCCGGAAGCTGGACCCGGTCCGTTCGACTGGGGCGATTTCTGGATCGCTACGCAACGGAAGAGCTGGGATCTCTGGCTCGAACTTTCGCGGCAAACCTTCGAATCCAAACCCGGGGCGACGGATGAGAAAGCGCCAGCCGACTCGTGGTCACGCCTTTTCGATCTATGGGGCACCTTTTGGATGCCCCTGATACCGGGACACTCCCGCGAATCGATCGGAAAGCTGCTGGACGCCAATAAAGCCTATTTCCGCATGGGAGAGGGATTGTGGAAGATTCTTTCCAACAGCTACGGGGCCGCTCAAGGCGCGGAAAGCCAGTGGGATGCGCTCAGCCGCAGCGTCAGGCAGATGCACGAACAATTCGGGGAGCAGCTTCGGGCCGCCAAGGATCCCTGGTCCGGGTTCGCCACCTTCTGGGGCATGCCTTTGGACAACTGGCGCCGCGTCTGCTCGGCGTTCTCGATCTTGCCGGGCGACATGGAGAAGGCGGTACGCGGATTCGGCTCCCCATACGGCCCGGAAACCTTGCACCAGGGCATGGTTGGCCTCCTGTCGATGCCGACCATCGGCTATACCCGCGAATGGCAGGAAGAGCTGCAACGCTGGGGATTGCTATGGCTCGATTATTATCAGGCTCTCCAGGCGTATGCTCTGTCCCTTTCGGGAATAACGGCGAAAGCCATCGATCTGTTCGCCAACGAGCTTTACGAAAAAGCCCAAAAAAGAGAATCGTTCGACAGTCTGCGCGCTCTTTACAACTTGTGGATCGACTGTAGCGAACAGGCCTACACCGATATATCGACTTCGGATGAATTCACCCAGGCTCAAACCCTGTTGACCAACGCTGTCTTTGCCGTAAAACGCCAGGAACAGAAGATGGTCGAGGAGACCCTCAGCGCATTCAACATGCCGACGCGCCGCGAGCTGGACACCAGTCACCGCCGCGTTCATCAGTTGCAGCGGCGGGTTTGGCAGTTGGAACAGACGCTGGAGGAATCCGGCGTACTGGAGCTTCGGGCCGAAGTTTCGGCCTTGCAGCGCGAGTTGGAAAACCTGCGCGGGCAAGCGCGAGGCGAAAAGAGCGAAACACCCAGCGCGCCACGCAGAACGAGGGCCAAGACATCTACCTAAGTTATCGAGGAGCGAGCGATGCTACGCCCGGAACAGATTACTCAAGAGCTTTTTGAATTCAACCGCCGAATCGCGAACGGGATGACCACGCTCAGCAAGATCGGCCGAGTCGACGTGGAAGCGAGCCCCAAGGATCCGGTTTACCGGGAGGACAAACTCGTTCTTTACCGTTATCGCCCGCGGCGGGAACAAGTCTCGACCGTTCCGCTGCTGATCGTTTATGCCTTGGTGAACCGTCCTTACATGACGGATCTTCAGGAAGACCGTTCCATCATCCGCGGGTTGCTCGATCAAGGCGTCGACGTTTACCTGATCGATTGGGGTTATCCCGATGGAGCCGACCGGTTTCTCGACCTGGAGGACTACGTCAACCGGTACATACGCCGGTGTGTCGATTTCGTCTGCAAACAGCACGACCTGCCCAGCATCAACGTGCTCGGGATCTGCCAAGGCGGCACCCTGAGCCTGTGCTATACGGCCCTGCACCCCGAAAGGGTGCGCAATTTGATCACCATGGTGACCCCGGTCGACTTCCACACGCCGGACAACACATTGAGCCACTGGTATCGCGATCTCGATGTGGACCTCATGGTCGATACCCTGGGGAATATTCCCGGCGAGCTGCTCAACTGGAGCTTCCTGTCCTTGAAGCCGTTCCGGCTGACCGGCCAGAAATACGTGGATATGGCAGACATTCTGGAGGACGAGGACCGCCTCAAGAATTTCCTGCGCATGGAGAAGTGGATTTTCGATAGTCCGGATCAGCCCGGCGAACTGTTCCGGCAGTTCATCAAATGCTTCTATCAGGAAAACCGGTTGATCAAGGGAACCTTGAAAATCGGCGGGCGGACCATCGATCTCAAGCAGATCAAGATGCCGGTGCTGAATGTCTACGCCACCGAAGACCATCTCGTTCCGCCGTCGGCTTCCATTCCTTTGGAGAAATACGTCGGCACCAAGGATTACGGCACGATCGTTTTCAAGGGCGGCCACAT
>NZ_JBDIVO010000279.1:0-6027 GCF_039794385.1 Methylocaldum sp.
GACTCCGCCGACGCTCAACATCACGACGAGCGTCAGCACGCGAGCCAGTATCATTCGTTTGTGCTGAAGTGCGGCAACGAGCTTCGATTGGACCGTCGAGGGGATCACGAGGACTGCGTTTTTAAGGTGGCGGATAAGTTTACTGCATTTCAACCTGCGCCTTTGTTAAATGGAATTTTAGCAATAACCTGATAACGAGCATGGTAAAACAAGTTTCCCGGTTTTCGGTTCTTAATGCACACTCTATCCGTGAGAAATGCGGATTACTGCCTCGGAGCACCCAGTGCCGCAAGGGAACGATCGGAGCATCGCCGAAACACATTCTCGGGTGCTGTTTTGTGCCGGGGTCCGCTATGGCGAGACGACGAGATGAGCGAGACCGGCGAGCGCACGGTTGAGAGCCGGCCGGCGCTGAAGCGGGCGATAGGTCCCAAGCTGCTGTTCTTCTTCGTGATCGGCGATGTGCTCGGCACCGGCATCTACGCCCTCGTCGGCAGCGTGGCCGGCCAGATCGGGGGAGCGCTGTGGCTGCCATTTCTCGTAGCGTTCGGAGTCGCGTTCCTCACCGCGTTCAGCTACCTGGAGCTGGTCGGCAAATATCCCCGCGCGGCCGGCGCGGCCTTGTACACCCAGCGGGCGTTTAAAATCCCGTTCCTGACCTTCCTGGTCGCCTTCGCCGTGATGAGTTCGGGCATTACGGCCGCCGGGGCGGCGGCTCGCGCATTCGCCGCTACCTACCTCCAGCCGTTCGCTCCCTGGCCGGTGCTGCCGGTGGCGGTCGGTTTTCTCCTCGTTCTCGGGCTGATCAACTTTCGAGGGGTGGCCGAGTCGGTGAAGATCAATATGGTACTGACCGGCGTCGAAATATCGGGCCTTGTGATCGTCATCGCCATAGGCGTGTACGCGGCGGGGAGCGGTCAAGGCGAGCCTAGCCGGCTCCTCGAATTCGACACCGAGGACCGAAACCTGCTGCTCTCGATTTCGGCGGCCACTTCCTTGGCCTTCTTTGCCATGGTCGGATTCGAGGACGCGGTAAACATGGCGGAGGAGTGCCGGGACCCCGCGCGGATTTTCCCGCGGTCGCTGCTATCGGGGCTGATTGCCGCGGCCCTGATTTATGAGCTGGTGGCGCTTACCGCTTCGCTGCTGATTCCGGCCGAGACGCTTTCGGCCGCCAGATCCGATGCGCTTTTGAAGGTGGTCGCCGTGGGTGCGCCGGCGTTTCCGCTGAAGGTATTTGCCGGCATCGGCCTGATTGCGGTGATCAACTCGGCCCTGATCAACATGATGATGGCCAGCCGGCTGCTGTACGGCATGGCGAACGAACGGATTCTGCCGCCGGTGTTCGGCGCCGTGCATCCGACCCGGCGCACGCCATGGGTGTCGATCCTGTTCACCACCGCGATTGCGGTCGCGCTGGTCGTTACGGCTGGCGAGGATGGCGTGAGGAAGCTCGGCGGCACCACGGCCCTGCTCTTGCTGTGCGTTTTCACCGGGGTCAATATCGCCTGTCTGGTGCTGCGCCGGGAGAAAGTCGAGCATGCGCACTTCCGGGCGCCGCCTGGAACGCCCGTGCTTGGCGCGATTTTCTGCGGCTATCTGGCTCTACCGGTACTATCCGGACGGCCGGCCAGCGACTACGCGATCTCGCTCGCGCTGCTGGGCGTCGGCATCGTGTTGTGGGGAGTCAACCGGTGGTGGATCGGCCGGCCGAGGCTGGCCCGGAAACGATGATGGACTTACGGATACGCAATCGGAAGCGGCCAAAACAGTCAAATTTGAAAGTACCGGAGAAATCGTCATGAGCACTGCAAAATCGGATTCTATCGGACAATACCTCCTCAAGCGTCTATACGATGCCGGTGTCAAACATATCTTCGGCGTTCCCGGCGATTATGTGCTCGGCTTCTACGATTTGATGGTCAAAAGCCCGATCCAGCACATCGGCACCACGCGGGAGGACACCGCCGCCTTTGCCGCGGACGGCTATGCTCGCTGCCAGGGCATAGGCGCGCTGGCGGTGACTTACGGCGTGGGAGCGCTGAATACGGTCAACGCGGTCGCCGGTGCCCATGCGGAGTCCTCGCCGGTGGTCGTCATCAGCGGTGCTCCGGGCGTGCGCGAACAGCGAGAAGATCCACTGATTCATCACCGCTTCGGCCCCTTCACGTTTCAGCGCGAGATTTTCGATCGCATCACCTGCGCCACGGTCGTGCTCGATGACCCGGTCATCGCCTTTCGTCAAATCGACCGCGCCATCGCGACCGCCCGCCGGTCGTGCAAACCGGTTTACATCGAGCTCCCGCGCGATCTGGTCATGGCTGAAGGCTATTCGGTGCCGGAAGAGCCGCTCGAAGAGCCTTCGAGCGATGGAGCCGCCTTATCGGAAGCGGTCGCCGAGACCGCGGAGCTCATGACGAAGTCGGTATCGCCGACGATTCTGGCGGGCCTCGAACTGCATCGACGCGGACTTCAGGACGCTCTGGTCGAACTGGTCGAACGGGCACGCTTGCCGGTGGCGGCCACTTTGACCGGCAAGTCGGTGATTGCCGAGCGGCACCCGGCCTATCTCGGCGTCTATGAAGGCGCGATGAGTTCGGAGAACGCGCGTTACATGGTGGAACAATCCGATTTGCTGCTGATGCTGGGCGTCACCTTGAACGACATCGATACCGGCATCTACACCGCGCGTCTCGATCCCCATCGCATCGTGCGCGCGGCTCAAAACGAAGTCGTGATCCGCTATCACCGCTATCCCCGCGTCACCCTGTCGGATTTCGTCATGTCCTTGGCGCGCTCGGTGAAAGCTCGGAGCGAAACCTTCCCGGCGGCGCCCGCCGTGCCTGAAGCGAGCGGGTTTCCCGAACCGAACCGGCCGATGACGATCGCCCGTTTGATCGAACGGCTGAATCGGGCGCTTACCTCCGACATGATCGTGGTCTGCGACGTGGGCGATTGCCTGTTTGCCGCGATCGACCTACAGGTCTACGAGCGGAGCGAGTTCTTGTCCTCCGCTTTCTATACCACGATGGGCTTTGCGGTGCCCGCCGCGCTCGGCGCGCAAATCGCCCGTCCGGATCATCGTGCGCTCATCCTGGTCGGAGACGGCGCGTTTCAAATGACCGGCACCGAGCTTTCGACGCACGTACGCTTCGGCCTGGCTCCCATCGTGGTGGTTTTCAACAATTGCGGTTACAGCACCGAACGGTTCATCCTCGACGGGCCTTTCAACGACATCGGCTGTTGGCGTTTCGACCGGCTGGGCGAGCTTTTCGGTCCGCTGAACGGATACGATGCGCCCGATGAGGAAGCGTTTGAGGAGGCGCTCGTCAAATCGCTCGCAGACCGCGCCACGCCAAGCATCATCAATGTTCGCCTTGCGCCCGATGACAGTTCGTCGGCCATGAGGCGCCTTGCGGAGCATTTGAAATCCAGGGTCAAGGGCTGAAGCTGGGTCAGCGAAAAACGAACCAAACTTGGACTACCCGCTCCTGGCCATCGCTGCTGTTCTGAGCGGCGGCCGGAAAGCGCCTTTGGGTGAAGTAATTCCATTCGGTATTCAAATGAATATTTATTGTAGGGCGGGTTAGCGCAGCGTAACCCGCCGATCCGAGGTCGCTCGAACGATGCGGTTCACTTCGTTCACCACATCCTACGGCTATTATCCTAGAAACGGCAGTTGGACGCACTCGAGTGTGCGGCGGGTGGGTCGACTGGCCAGGCGCGACGACGCGGCAGGGTCGGCCCCTGTTAGAAGGAGCAACGCCGCCAGGCGGCCCGCCCGTCGTGCAATCGGGTGCGTAGCGGTTTCACCCACCAGGTGAGACTGATACCAGACCGAGCGTTCAGGATTCATCGGGCGTTTCTGGTGCATCGAAGCGGTCAACTGCCGCTTCTAGGATTATCATCCGCCGAGGAAAATAAAGACCAGCGCCGGTAAGATATGGCTTTTTTGACCCGTTGCTCGGCGAGCTCCAAAGCGGCGTGCCGCGGAAGAATGGCTTTGGTACTGACGGCCTCCAAGACCTGCTCCGTATTGCTTCGCACTTTTTCCCCAATCGACGAAAATACCATCGCTTGAGTGACGCCGCGATATTCCAGGGCAGCGCATATCACGCCGCCCGCATTGGCGATGAAATCCGGAACGCAGAGCACGTCGTGCTCGTGCAGGAATTTTTCGGCTTCGGGGGTGACGGGGATGTTGGCCCCCTCGACAATCAGTTTGGTGTTGAGACGCGATGCGTTCGCCGCGTTGATCACATCCGGCCGTGCGGCGGGAATCCAGATATCGCATTCCATGTCGATCACGGCGTCCCGGTCCCGTTTCTCCCCGCCCGTAACGTCGGAAACGCTCTTTCCCGTCTTTTTCAGTTCCATCAGAGCCGAGACATCCAGGCCGCGAGGATTGTAAACGGCGCCCCGACTATCGGATGCGCCGACCAAGACTGCCCCGGCTTGCGCCAGAAAGCGCGCCGAGTGCCGGCCGACGGCGCCAAACCCCTGGATCACGACTCGGGCGCCGTCGATCTTCATATTGCAGTAGCGCGCCGCAATTTCCGTGGCCTGATAAATCCCCCAGCCGGTTGCGCCGACTTCATCCAGCGGAATGCCGCCCAAATCGCTGGGAAAACCCGCGGCACGGCCTATTTCGTCTTTCACCCAGGCCATGCAGTTTTCATCGGTACCCATGTCGGGCGCGAAAATATAATCCCTTTCGTTTCTCAAACTCGAGGCGAAAGCGCGGATGAGTCTTTCCTTATCCGGTCCCGGCATTTTGGGATCGCCGAAAATGACGGACTTGGCGCCGCCATGAGGCAAACCGGCGGCCGCGTTTTTGAACGTCATCGCCCGGGCGAGACGAAAGCATTCCGCCACGCTGACATCGGGCGCCATCCTCAATCCCCCGATGGCCGGACCCCTCGCAACATTGTCTACGACCAGAATGCCTTTCAACCCTGCGGAGGGTTCATAAACGTGAATGATCCTGGCGGGACCCAATGCGTCCGCAAACCCAAAAACATCGCTCGCGTTCATCTCGATTCACCGATGTGCCGGTTTGATGCCCAGTCAAGGAGGCCGCGCGGACAGGCCAAGTTCAGGAAATTCTCCGAGCGAAGCCCTGCCTACGCACTACGACCAACTTTATCACTGTTCTGCTTTCTGAATGAGAGGCCTATCGTTCGGCCAAACTCCCGACCGTCCTGCCGGCCTCTTTTTTCGTCACCCTGCATGCGTGCCAGGCGGGAGTAAGGCGCCGCATCATTCAAGAAGATAGTCGTAAGGCTCTGCCGATTTCGGAAAACAGCGATCAGGTTTGTCGGGTTTGTCCAGTTCCGGACATTGCATCGAGGGACGATCGTCCTGAAATCATTGAGAAATTGCCGTTGCAAACCGATGGCATGTTTATCGCTTCCAATACATACGTGCCACAAAAAATCTGGATACCGTGCAAAGAGGCCGCTCCTACGGTGTCGTTGCAGGCATGGTCCTGTCTGAACCGAAAATGGCGCATTTCCATCGACCCCGGCCTGGTTTGAATCATCCGGAGACCCTTTATGGCCTATGAAGACGTTTGCAAACAAAGCCTGATCGGCGAAGGGGAGTTGGTGCCCTGCAAGGTGGGCGACAAAGAGATCGTCATCATGTGGCCGGACGGCGGAGAGCCGAAAGCCTATGAAGCGCGTTGTCCGCATGAAGGCGTTTCCCTGGGCCAGGGCGATTTCAACGGCAGAATTCTTTATTGCATCGCGCATGGATGGGTGTTCGACGGTCGCTGCGGCAAGTCTCTGCAACCTGCCGGATGGCAGATGAAGGAATATCCCATGCGCCTGCAGAACGGCATGGTGCAGGTGGACATCACCGGCTAGCTTTCGCCATCGGTGCAGCGAACCTGCGCCGACCTCTTTCTCCACCCCAACAACCCTGATATTTGAGTCATGGCCATTATCGAAGTCACCGACGACACCTTTCAGCAGGTGATCGAAACCCATCCCATCGTCGTTCTGGATTTCTGGGCAACCTGGTGCG
>NZ_JBDIVO010000280.1:0-5976 GCF_039794385.1 Methylocaldum sp.
CTACAAGAATGAATTCCTACTGAAAGCGATTTGGAATTACTGTGCCCTAGACAGTTGTACCTGACGATCGGAGTGCAACAGCCTCGACGGCATTCCGGAAGTCAACGAAAGCGGCGTCCCAGGTACGGGGCGTATTCCGCAGCAGCCGTGAGCGGTAACGGCGTCGCAAGTCGCGGTCCGACAGCAGTCGCTCCAGGCCATTCCGAAAAGCCTCGCGGTCCGCGAGGGGTACAACGAAGCCGGTCTCTCCGTGCCGCACGATGCGCGATGCTTCGCCGACCTCCGTGGTCACGATGGGCAGGCCAACGGCCGCCGCTTCCGCCAAAGCCATGCCGTACGCTTCGAATCGGCTGGCGAAGGCGAAAACATCCATTCCGCCGAGAAACCGCGCCAGTTCCGGCGTATCCAGAACGCCGTGAAGGAAAATCCGGGTTTGCAGTCCGAGATCCGCGATGCGTGAGCGGAAGCGCCCGGCATAGTTCGGGTCGATTCGGTCGTAGCCCGCAACGTGCCAAGCCCAGTCGCAATATCTGAGTCCGGCCAGGATTTCGAGCAGTTCAGTCAGCCCTTTTGCGGGAAGCAGGTTGGCGACGGTCGCGATTTGAACCGGCTGGTCCGTTGACCGCTTGCCCGATGCTTGTCTCGCGGCAAGAAACGCGGCATCGACTCCGGGTTCGCATAGGAAAGCCGGCTTACCGGGGTAGCGCCGTTCGAGGAGGCATCGAATCGATAATCCGGTCGCGATGAAGAACCGGACGCGCTCCGCCGCCCGCTCGAACCGATCTTCCTCTTCTTTCCGCCGGTCCGCGTCGAGCAGCGGGTTCAGAAAGGGGACATAATGCACCAAGAGCCCGTGCACTGCTTCATCCCCGGCTAGAGCGTTTTTCATCCCGGTGTACGGCTTCGTGTCGGGCGGGAAGAACGTAGGTCGGCAATCCCTTCCCAATCGCAAACGGCCGTCCTGGGAGCGCCAGGACGCCCCTTCCGACGAAGTCCTTTGCCGAGCCGATAAGTCGGCAAGGGATTGCCGACCTACCTGTCGGGCGCTCTGACACCGAATCGGAAATTGCTCTAGCGGATAATTCGACAAGTCTTCCAGAAGCAGGCTGTCCCATAGAATAATCGCGTTGCGCGGCAAATAGGGAATCGCGCCGTCCGGCGGGACTTCCGCGGCTTCGAGCGGAAAGCTTGTTTCTCGCGCCTGGCGGATGATTTGGCGGTTGAAGACATTGCCGCCGGAAGGGCAGGCATCGAGCGGCGGATGAATGAACACGAGTCTCATCGTATCAACCGAAATAACCAGAATGAGTCATAAGCTATCTCTTGAATCCCGATTGGTCGAATGGAGCGAACGCCATGCGATGCTGATGGGGCTCGCGATCGGAGGTCTGTGGTTTAAGTCCCCGCCGGAGTTTCTCGCAGCGATGGCCGCTGCATCTTTTCTTGCCCTGATCCATCAGTTCCGGCGGGAATGGACGCCTTCCGGGGCGTTCGGGGCGGCTAACGCGATTACCTTGATCCGTTTGATGGCAACGCTCTTTCTGCTGCTTTTTCCGCTATCGAACGGCTGGTTTCTAGCGTCCTTCGCCCTGACCATTTTATACGCCGACCACTGGGACGGCTGGCTGGCGAGACGCCGCGGCCTGACCTCGGCCTTCGGCGATTGCTTCGACAAGGAAGTGGATGCGTTCTTTTTTCTAACTCTATGCCTGCTTCTTTATAACCGCGGCCATGTCGGCATTTGGATTCTGTTTCCCGGCTTGTTGCGCTATCTGTTCGTGCTGTTCGTCAAACTGGCGGGGCCGCCCCGGCGCGTCGCGGCGGGCAACTGGTTCACCCGCTCCGTCTCGGTGATCGCCATCGTCGTATTCGTTCTGTGCCTGCTGCCGGTCGAGCTCCACTGTACGGGTTTCGCCGTGGCGGCGACGTTCGCGCTATGCGCCTCGTTTCTGTACTCCCTGTTTCAGCTCTATCGGCCGCAACGCCCGGGATGATGCCATGAGTCTTCGCACTACGCCGATAAAAGGCTTGGACGACGTTCGGGCGTTTTTCGACCGTCTGGCGCCGGTTTACCGCGATTGCCACGGCAAGGCGGAAAAGCTTTTGCGCTACCGGCTCGGCATCATAGATCGCCTGCTGGAACGCGCCGGTCACGGTTCACTGGTCGAAATCGGCTGCGGCACCGGGATGCATCTTTTTCCCCTGGCCGCCCGATTCGAGCGCGTGCACGGCACCGATCTTTCGCCCAGCATGATCGAGCAGGCAGAGCATCTTCGTCTTGGACACCCGCATGGCGAGCGCATCCGTCTGAGCGTGGCGCCCGCCGAAAGCTTGAGCTCGGTGGGCGATGCCGAAGCGGATGCGGTGCTGTGCGTCGGCGCCTTGGAGCACATGCTCGATCAGCGGCAGGCGCTACGCGAGGCTTGCCGCGTTCTAAAGCCGGGCGGCGTCTTCGTCTGTCTCACGCCGAACGCGGAATATGTCTGGTACACCCGAATTGCGCCTTGGCTGAGGCTCAGCACCAAGCATCTGAGCACGGACCGTTTTCTCGGGAAGAAAAAATTGACCGATTTATTGGAAACCGCCGGATTCGAGGTCGAGCGCATCGGCTCCTGGACCTTCATCCCGCGCGGCGACATGCCGCCCTATCTTGCCCGGATTCTGACGCTGCTGGACGGCGTCGGACGTCTGTTGCGCGTCCCGTCCTTTCGCGGCGGACTCTATTGCCGTGCGGCAAGACGCGGCTGATCCGTATCCTTCGGGTTATCATTACGCCCGCTTCCCGGCCGGCGCGCCAACCGAACGTGCCGGACATCCGAACCGATTTTCCGTTTTTGACTGACAACTATAAAAGACCGATGTCGTACTATCTCGAACCGAACAAAGATTACCGCAACGATAGCCTGCGCCACGGCGCCGAGTTTTCCGAGGAAGACATTCGCGTAGACACCGCGAAGCATTACGACGACTGTTATTGGGATTACCGGACCGCGTGGTTCGACAACGAGAATCTAGCCTTGCATTACGGTTATTGGGACGAGAATACCAAGACCCACAGCCAGGCCTTGCTGAACAAGAATCGCATACTCGCCGAAATCGCCGGCATCAAGCCGGAAGACCATGTCCTGGATGCGGGCTGCGGCATCGGCGGCAGCTCGATCTGGCTGGCGAAGCATATCGGCTGCCGCGCCACCGGCGTCACGGTCAGTGCCCGGCAGGTCGAGCACGCCAAGCGGAACGCCGAGCGCCACGGGGTGTCCGATAAAGTTGATTTTCAGCAGGCGGATTTCTGCAAGACGCCGTTCCCGGACGAATCCTTCGACGTGGTTTGGGCGGTCGAAAGCAGTTGCTATGCGACCGACAAGCGGGATTTCTTCCGGGAAGCCTACCGCCTGCTGCGCAAGGGCGGCACGCTGATCGCCTGCGACGGCTATGCCACGCGCCGGGAATTCAACGAAGAGGAATGGCAGGCGGTCATGGATTGCCTGAACGGGTGGGCCGTGCCGAACCTCGCCAGCGTCGAGGAGTTCCAGGCCGGCATGGAGGAATGCGGCTTCCGCGACGTCCACATCACCGAGGCCACGGCCGAAACCATGCCCTCGTCCCGCAGAATGTACCTGACTGCCCTGTGGACCTATCCGATGCAGTTGACCATGCAATGGCTGGGACTCCGCAGCAAGGCACAGACCGCGAATTTCAAGGTCGCGCTCGCCCAGTACAAGGTGTTCCGCGACAAGATGGTCCGCTATTGCATTTTCCGGGCAAAAAAGTGATTGGTAGGGCGGGTTAGGTGCGCCCCCACGACCCTCTCGTAGCTCAATGAGTCTGGCGTGCACCGTAACCCGCCGAAGCGAACGCCAAGGCACCGCGCGTTTCGGCGGGTTACGGCGCACGCTTAGCGCAGCGATCAACGGCCGCACCGTACCGATGTGCGCCTAACCCGCCCTACGAAGTCGTAGGTCGACAATCCCTTGCCGACAAATGGGTCAAGTCCTTGGCCGGTTTCGAAACACCGGCAAGCGCACCCGCGCTTCGAGGCCGCCTTGCGGGCGGTTGTGGAGGCTCAGCGTTCCGCCCTGGGCGCCGAGCAGGTTGGCGGCGATCGGCAGACCCAGGCCGGTGCCGCCGGTTTCCCGCGAGCGCGAGGTTTCCAGGCGGAAAAACGGCTGCATCACTTCGCCCAAATACTCTTCCGGGATGCCGGGGCCGGAGTCCCGCACCCTTATCAGCCAGTGGTCGCCGGAGCGCTCCAGACTCACATCGGCTTCCCCACCGTATTTCACCGCGTTGTCGATCAGGTTGAGAAAACTGCGTCGCAGGGCTTCCGGCCGGCCCGAGATCAGCGCGCCGTCCGGTCCTTCGAAACGGGCCTTGCCGCCGGCATCGACGGTATCGTCGCAGAGGCTTTGCAGCAGGGCTCCGAGATCGATCGTTTGCTGCGGCGGCCCCGAGTCCAGGCTGCGCGCCAGGTCCAGCCCCTCGTCGACCAGCGCCTGCATGGCCGCCACGTCCTCCGCCAGCCGGGCGCGAAGCGGCTCGTCCCGGCACTGCTCCAGCCGCAGGCGCAATCGGGTGAGCGGCGTCTTCAAGTCGTGGGTGATAGCGGCGAGGATGCGGGTTCGCTCTTCGATATGGGAGCGCAAGCGTTCCCGCATCCGGTTGAAGGTCCGGGCGGCTTGCCTGACTTCGACAGGTCCCGATTCGTCCATGGAGGAATGTTCCGGATCGCGGCCGAACGACTCGGCGGCTTGAACCAGGCGCCGCAAGGGTTGTAGGACCAGGCGGACGGCGAACCAGGCCACGATCGCCAAAAAACCCGCCAAAATCGAAAGGCTCGTGACGAATCCCTCGGCCCTCGGTTGTCGTGGCGGCGGGAGTTCGCGGCGCGCTTCGATCAGAACCCGTTGTCCGTCGGCAAACCGGACCCGTGCACCGACGGTCCGGGACGGCTGGCAATCGGCCGGTTGGTCCCGGCAGTCAGAGTTTCGGGTTCGCCATGCTGCTTCCACCGCAATCGATGGTCCGGCTGCTTCGCTGAGAGCGGCGGTGAATGAAGGGTCATCCGGGTGCTCCAATCGCAAACGGGCATCCAGGGAGTGCCTGGATGCCCCTTCCCCGGATGACCGGTTGCGATTGAACGGCAGAGGTGGCGTCGGCTCCGCCGTTCCGTCCGCAGGTTCGATGCGCCATTGCCCGGACGGCAAGGCCTGGACTGCGGCGAGGCGCTGTTCCGGCGGCAGGGAAGCGAGCAGATGGAGGATATCGGCGATGCGATCGGCCGCGCTTTGTTCCCGAAAGCTGTGCACGATGTGGCTGCGCTCCCGCAATGCCAGGCTCACGGTAACGAAGACCGCCATCAGCACCCCGGCGAGCAGCAGAAGAAACAGCCGGACGGCAAGCGAGCGGGGCGGAAAGGAGACGCTCATGGACACCTCGAAAAACCGTCGCGAGCGCCCCGAGTGCAAGGCGTCCGGAGCACAGGAACCGGAGTGTACGCGGAGTACATGAGGATTCCGAGCACCGCGCAACGCAGCAATCGGGACGCGCAGTAGGTTTTTCGAGGTGTCCTCATGATTCCTGCTCCACCACGGCGGCTAGAACATAGCCCTCGTTCCGCTGTGTTTTGATCAGGTTTGGCGCCCGTGCGTTATCACCCAGCTTCTGGCGCAGCCGGCTGACCCGGAGGTCGATGGAGCGATCGAAGGGATCAGCCTCTCGGCCGCGGATCAGATCCATGAGCTGATCGCGGGTGAGCACCCGGTTGGGATGGGTGAGAAATACCTCCAGCAAGCGGTATTCGGCTCCGGATAGCGCGACTACCACGCCCTGGGGAGAGGTGAGTTGGCGCGTCTGCCCATCCAGGGTCCAGCCGGCGAATCGCCAGCGATGCGCCGAGTCCGAAACACCCCTGTTCGGCAGCGAACGGGCGCGGCGCAGGATATTGCGGATGCGGGCCAGGAGTTCGCGCGGTTCGAA
>NZ_JBDIVO010000281.1:0-5972 GCF_039794385.1 Methylocaldum sp.
CACCGAAAGACAATCGATCCAAGAACAAATGGAGACGTTATGACCAGCAGAATCCGCGAACTCAAAGTCGACGTTAAAACCGTTTATCTCGGAGAAGAAACCCATCGCGACGGAGAACGTTACGTATTCGCCTACACCGTGACCATGGAAAACACCGGCACCGTTCCGGCGAGGCTGCTCGGCCGACGCTGGGTGATTACCGACGCCAACGGCAAGACGATCGAAGTCGTCGGTGAGGGCGTGGTGGGGGAGCATCCGTATTTGCGCCCCGGCGAAGCGTTTCAGTACACCAGCTCGGCAATGATCGAAACCCCGGTGGGCAGCATGCAGGGCAGCTATCAGCTGCTGGCCGACGACGGGGTGCCTTTCGAAGCGCCCATCGCGCCCTTCCGGCTGGCGATTCCGCGTACTCTCCATTGACCGGCAACCTGACAAGAGCATGACCTTGAACCATTCGCCCAACCAAACCTATGCCCCTTCAGCCGCCGCCGGCTTGGTGCCCATCGTCGTCGAGCAGTCCCCGCGTGGCGAAAGAGCGTTCGATATCTATTCGAGGCTGCTGAAAGAGCGGGTCATCTTTCTGGTCGGCCAGGTCGAAGACTACATGGCCAACCTGATCATCGCCCAGCTGCTGTTTCTGGAATCGGAAAACCCCGACAAGGACATTCACCTTTACATCAATTCTCCGGGCGGGTTGGTCACCGCAGGCCTCGCCATTTACGACACCATGCAGTTCATCAAACCCGATGTCAGCACCCTGTGCATAGGCCAGGCGGCCAGCATGGGCGCCTTGCTGCTGGCGGGCGGCGCGGCGGGGAAACGTTTTTCTCTACCCCATTCCAGGATCATGATCCACCAGCCTCTGGGCGGGTTTCGGGGACAGGCCAGCGATATCGATATCCACGCGCGGGAGATCCTGTCGCTCCGCGATCGCCTGAACGGGATACTCGCCAGGCACACCGGGCAGCCCATCGAAAAAATCCGGGCCGATACCGACCGCGACAATTTCATGAGCGGGGACGACGCCAAAAGATACGGCCTCATCGATAACGTACTCAGCCAGCGGAATCGGCCTGGCGACGAGCTTTGACGCGAAAGGCGGCATGCCGGCCGGACACGGGCATGACCGAATCAACATCCAGCTAAGAGGGTAAAAGCAATGAGCGACGAAAAAAACGGCAAGGAAAGAGGCGGAAAGCTTCTCTACTGTTCATTTTGCGGAAAAACCCAGCATGAGGTCAGAAAGCTTATTGCAGGTCCGGCGGTATTCGTCTGCGACGAATGCATCGAATTATGCAACGACATCCTGCGCGAGGAGTTGGAAAGTACTTCCGATGGTGGGGATAAGCTTCCCACGCCCAAGGAAATCAAGGCCATATTGGACGACTATGTCATCGGCCAGGAAAGACCCAAGCGGATTCTCGCGGTCGCGGTTTACAACCACTACAAAAGGCTGCGCGTCAAAGCCCACGCCGGGAAAAACGACGTCGAACTGGCCAAGAGCAACATCCTCCTCATAGGGCCTACCGGTTCCGGCAAAACCCTGCTGGCGGAAACCCTGGCGCGTATCCTCAACGTGCCCTTCACCATCGCCGACGCCACCACCCTGACGGAAGCCGGCTATGTCGGCGAGGACGTGGAAAACATCATCCAAAAGCTCTTGCAGAAATGCGATTACGATGTCCAAAAAGCCGAGTCGGGCATCGTCTATATCGACGAGATCGACAAGATCTCGCGCAAATCGGCCAATCCCTCGATTACCCGCGACGTGTCCGGCGAGGGCGTGCAGCAGGCCTTGCTCAAGCTGATCGAGGGCACCGTCGCATTGATCCCGCCCCAGGGCGGGCGCAAGCATCCGCAGCAGGAATTCCTGCAAGTCAACACGGCGAACATTCTGTTCATCTGCGGAGGTGCGTTCGCGGGTCTCGACAGGACCATCCGGGCACGTTCCGAAAAAGGCGGCATCGGTTTTTCCGCCGAGGTGAAAAGCAAGGAGGACCGCCGCAATGTGGGCGAGATCTTAGCCGGAGTCGAAGCGGAAGATTTGATCCGTTACGGCCTGATCCCCGAGTTCGTCGGACGGCTGCCGGTGGTGGCGACGCTCGAAGAGCTGGACGAGGAGGCGCTGGTCAAGATCCTGACCGAGCCGAAAAACGCCCTGGTCAAGCAGTACCAAAAACTGTTCGAGATGGAAGGCTGCGACCTCGACATCCATTCCGACGCCCTGAAGCTGATCGCCCAGCGCGCCATCGAGCGCAAGACCGGCGCGCGCGGCCTCAGAACCATACTCGAGAACGTTCTGCTCGACACGATGTACGAACTGCCGTCCGACGAGTCGGTGACCAAGGCCGTCGTCGACGAAAGCGTGGTGCGCGGCAACAACCCGCCCTATCTGGTCTATCGAACCGAAGAAAAGCAATGCGCGTCGGCTTGAGCCGCCCAGCGGAGTCTTGGCTTATCAACCCGGCGCGGCGACAAGCCGCGTGAGTTAGGCCTAAGCGCGTACCGGCTTGGGCGGCGACCCGAAAGACCAGGAGGGTATTTACGGGCCTGATTAATAGTTTGGAGGGCTTTTATCGTGGAAACTGAATCGACCGACAACGTTCATCCTGCGGAGAACCGCGTTCCGGTGCTGCCTTTGCGCGATGTGGTGGTCTATCCGCAAATGGTCGTCACCCTGTTCGTCGGGCGGGAGAAATCCATCGCGGCGCTGGACGATGCCGTGCAATCCGGCCAGAAAATCCTGGCCGTGACGCAGAAGGACCCCAAATGCGACGAGCCGGAGTTCGCGGACTTATACGAAACCGGCACCCTGTGTGCGGTCGATCAGCTTTTCAAGCTGCCGGACGGTACCGTGAAGGCGTCGATCAAAGGCGCAAGGCGCTGCCGAATTAAGGAGTATCAGGTGGCCGACAGCCATGACATGGCCCTCGTCGCGCCGCTGCACGATCAAGTCAATTTAAGCATCGCGGAGATGGACGCCCTCATGCGTATCGTCACCGGCGCTCTCGACCAGTATGTCAAACTCGATCATCAGATTCCGCGGGAAATCGTAAACGCTCTTCCGGATATCTCAGAGCCAGGCCGGCTGGCCGATACCATCGCCGCGCACATGGCTCTCAAGATCGAAGACAAGCAGGCGCTTCTGGAAACGGTCGATATCGCCGCCCGCTTCGAAAGACTGATCATGGCGATGGAAAGCACGGTCGACCGCCTGGAGGTGGAAAAGCGCATCCGCGGACGAGTCAAGCAGCAGGTGGAAGACAACCAGCGCGAGTATTATCTGAACGAACAGATGAAAGCGATCCGGAAGGAACTGGGGGAATTGGGCGAGACGCCCGACGAGTTCGACGCGCTGGCGGAAAAGATCGTCAAGGCGAGAATGCCCAAAGCCGCCCGCGCCAAGGCCGAATCCGAGCTGGACAAGCTCAGGCGGATGCCTCCGATGTCGTCGGAATCGACGGTGGTTCGGAATTACCTCGATTGGATGATTGACCTGCCCTGGAAAAAACGCAGCAGGGCCCGCTTCGATCTGAAGCAGGCGGAAGCGCTGCTCGAGGCCGAGCATTACGGCCTCGACAAGGTCAAGGAACGCATCTTGGAGTACCTGGCGGTGCAACAGCGCGCCGGGAACGCGAAGGGACCGATCTTGTGCCTGGTCGGGCCGCCCGGCGTAGGCAAGACATCATTGGGCCAATCCATCGCCCGCACCACTAACCGCAAATATGTCCGCATGGCCCTGGGCGGGGTGCGGGACGAAGCCGAAATCCGCGGGCACCGGCGCACCTATATCGGCGCACGGCCCGGCAGGATCCTTCAGTACCTGGCCAAGGCGAAGACCCGCAATCCCTTGTTCCTCCTCGACGAGATCGACAAGATGGCGATGGATTCGCGCGGCGATCCCGCCTCGGCCCTGCTCGAAGTGCTGGACCCCGAACAGAACCGCGCGTTCAACGATCATTTTCTCGAGGTCGATTTCGATTTGTCGGAGGTGATGTTCGTCGCCACCGCCAATACCCTCAACATCCCCGGCCCTCTCCTGGACCGTATGGAAGTGATCCGCATCGCCGGCTATACCGACGACGAGAAGATCAATATCGCCGCTCGCTATCTCGTTCCCCGGCAAGTCGAGCGGAACGGTCTTAGGGAAAATGAAATCCAGATCACCGATTCTGCCTTGCAGTCCATGATCCGCCATTACACCCGGGAAGCCGGGGTGCGGAGCCTCGAACGGGAAATCGCCACGATTTGCCGCAAGGTCGTCAAGAATCTGCTGCTCAAACCCGGAACCAAGAAATGCGTGGTGACGCACCATAACCTGGAAGATTTTCTGGGCGTGCAGCGCTACCGTTACGGCCGCGCCGAGGAGACCGACCGGGTTGGCCAGGTGACCGGGCTCGCGTGGACCGAAGTGGGCGGCGAATTGCTCACCATTGAATCCGCCGTCATGCCGGGCACGGGCCAGCAGATCTATACCGGAAGGCTGGGCGAAGTCATGCAGGAGTCGATCCGCGCCGCGATGACCGTGGCCCGTTCCCGCGCCGTCGAACTGGGCATTTCTCCCGGTTTCTATCAAGCCAGCGATATGCATATTCACGTGCCGGAAGGGGCCACGCCCAAGGACGGCCCCAGCGCCGGGATCGGCATGTGTACCGCCCTGGTCTCGGCCTTGACCGATATTCCGGTGCGGGCCGATGTCGCGATGACCGGCGAGATCACCCTTCGCGGCGAGGTACTGCCCATCGGCGGCTTGAAGGAAAAGCTCCTGGCCGCCCATCGCGCAGGCATCAAGACGGTGGTGATCCCTTACGAAAACGAAAAGGATCTGGCCGAGATTCCCAAGAACGTCAAAAAGGATCTCAGCATCCTTCCGGTTCGCCGGATCGACGAAGTGCTCGGCGCCGCGCTGCTGCGCCAGCCCGAATCCCAGGACGCGCCGTCCCTGCCCATCGAACAGGACCGCGCTGCCCATGGCGTCGAAAGCGGGGTGGCGATTGCTCATTAAGAATCCTAAACAAGCCTTTGCCCTTAGGGCAGAGATATCTACACAAGGCGTCACCCCGGCAGGGAGTACTCGCCCCTTCCTTGGGGCTTGTCCTTCGGACCGTGCTCCACACGTCCAAATTCGCTCCCCGCGAATTTGTGCCGGGGGCCAGAAGCCAAGGACGGCAACGGCTGGTCACATCCATGTGTCCTGGATTCCGGCAATCCATGCCGGAATGACGGCTGTAGGAACTTGCGTAGATACCTGTGCAACTTTGGAGGGGGTGGGTGAGGACCGTTTAGCCGTAAATCGGCAATCCCTTACCAACGAGCTCTGCTCAAACAGTTACGCGCTTCAGCGTTTTTTATAGAGGAACCTTATGGCCAACAAGATCGGTATATTTTTCGGCTCGGACACGGGTAACACGCGGCGCGTCGCGAAATCGATCGCCAAGAAACTGGGCGATGCCGCGGATGCACCCGTCGACGTGAAGAAAGCCAGCCCCGACGACCTGCTCAAATACGATGCGCTGATCCTCGGCACCCCGACCCTGGGCGACGGCGAGCTGCCGGGCCTTTCCGCGGGCTGTAGCGACGAAAGCTGGGAAGAGTTTCTGCCGAAACTGGAGGGCAAGGATCTGAACGGAAAGGTCGTGGCCCTGTTCGGACTAGGCGATCAGGAAGCCTACGGTCACGAGTTCGTCGACGCTCTGATCCTTCTGTACAACTTCGTCGTCGAAGCCGGCGCCAAGGTGGTCGGTTTCTGGTCCACCGACGGATACACGTTCGAGAAATCCAATTCGATCATCGACGATAAGTTCGTCGGTTTGGTCATCGACCACGAAAACCAGAGCGACGAGACCGAAGAGCGCATCGATACCTGGCTGGCCGAGATCAAGCCGGCTCTGCTGGGTTAAAGCGCTTTTCGCTACAGTGGCGGCGGCGTAGGTCGGCAATCCCTTGCCGACGGAAACGGTTGGTCGGCCCTC
>NZ_JBDIVO010000282.1:0-5967 GCF_039794385.1 Methylocaldum sp.
GCGCGTTATAAAAGGTTAAGTATTGTACTCTCCCGAGGAGGGTGGTTCTACCCGATGCAGTGTTTTCCAAAGAAACGGTCCCGAGCGATATTCCGGTTCGGTTTAGGCCGACAAGAACACCGATACCCTACCCGTGAGAAGAACGCTGCCGCTCGATTCGACGGCAAAAGCGTACAGCAAACCGGTTTCATTTCCGTGAATTTTTTCCGCTCGAATTACGAGCGTGGATTCGATTCTGTTCAAGCACCCGACGGCGAGTTCGAACTCGCGAACGGCCGCCAGATAGCCCTGTTTCACCGGAGTATCTTGTTTTCCGGCCAATAGGCTCCCATGTATCGCGGCCGCTTGAGCGGCGTATTCGACGCCGCATACGGCGCTCAAACCCTCTTGGCGGCGTAGCGGATTATCCGACCGCCGGTGGCTGGTGGCCGACGCGACAATGCGGGTTTCATCCCAGTCGAGTATGTCATCGAGCAGGCACATGGTACCCGCATGAGGGAGCAGGCCGCTGAGCTCCGATCGGTCTAGGCGCATGGCTTAAGCCCGACCCGCGCTTGGCCATAACTCAGTTCGGCAGTCTCGGAACGGGCCAGAGCCGCCAAAAGCGGCAGGCTTCGAGCCGCGGGATTGCCGGCGCGCAAGGCCTCGAGCCCCGCATCGTCCATGTGGCCTATGTCGCCCGCATTGGCGGTATCGAGGCCGATCGTCAACTCGCCGAGGCTGTGCTCGGATCTTTCCGAAGCAAGCAGTAGGGAGACCGCAAACGGTGCCAGCAACGGACGAGCCCGGAGAATCGGATCAAGCGGCGGGAAATCATAGGCGACGAGTAGAACCTTCGTGTCTTCGACGAATGCCTGGCCGGCGGTTTCCAGCAGTCCCATGGCGAAGGAGTCGTCGAAGCAGGACAGGCTGGTGGACGCCTGCCGCGAACCGGTCGCGATGCTCCAGTATCCGGATGCCGCGTTGTGGACCGAGTTGTGGAATTGGGTCGGCGAGATCTGCCGCTCGACGGTGGCCAATTCCTCGAAAATCCGATGAATGATTTCGACTTCGCCGCCCGAGGACGTGAATACCGTCGCGATATCTCCCGCGTTTACGTCCGGCGGTAGCGCTTGTTCCGCCACGTCGATCGCGAGCCGGGTAACGGCGGTGCTTCTTCGTCGCTCCGCCGCAGGAAGTCGGCTCGCCAGGAGCCGCGGCAGCTCGCCGCCAGCATAGGCTTGCCGTCCGGCCAAAATCTCGCGGCTCTCCTTCCAGGAGGAAAGCCCGGGACCGATGATACCGACGCCTTCGACGAATACGCGGATCATGAGCGTTTTCCCAGAACCAGGCTGGCGTTGTTTCCGCCGAAACCGAAGGCGTTGCTGAGGACGGTCCGGACCGGCCGCCGCAGTTCCTCGGTGGCGATCCAGGACGCGATCTCCGGATCGACCCGCTCGGTGTTCAGGCTGCGCGGCACGAAGCTTTCGCGAATGCTCAGGCAACCGACGATGACATTCACGATTCCCGCCGCTCCCAGGGTATGGCCCGTCCAGCCCTTGATCGAGCTGCACGGTACCGCTGCGGCGAAGAGGCCGGACACGGCTTTGTCCTCGGCGGCATCGTTGGCTTTGGTGGCGGTGCCGTGCAGATTGATGTAATCGATAGCGCCCGGATCGATCCCGGCCCGCTGCATGGCCTTGTTCATGGCCTCCGCCGCACCCAGGCCATCGGGATGGGGCGAAGACATGTGGTAGGCGTCGGTGCTTTCGCCGTAGCCGAGCAGCGCGATATCGCCGGTGCCGCGTTCCGGTTTTTCCAGCAGGGCGAAACCGGCCGCTTCTCCGATGGAAATGCCGTTGCGGTCCGCATCGGCTGGACGGCACGGGGTGGACGATACCAGTTCGAGCGCGGTGAAGCCGTATAGGGTGGTAAAGCAGAGACTGTCGACGCCTCCGACGACTGCCGCATCGCACAGCCCCGTCTGAATCAGGCGCGCGGCGCTGGCGAAAACCTTGCTGCTGGACGAACAAGCCGTGGAGACGACGGATGCGGGGCCCTGCAGATCGAGATAGCGCCGGGTGAAATCGCCCACGGAAAACGTATTCTGGGTCTGCCGATAACGAAAGTCGGGCGGCAGCGCCCCGGTTTCGGGATTGCGCCTCCGATAAGCGGATTCCGTTTCCAGGATGCCGGATGTACTGGTGCCGAGAATCACCGCGATTCTTTCCGGCCCATAGCGCCGCCGGGCGCTTTCCACGGCTTGAACGAAGCCGTCCTGCTCGAGACCGATCCGGGCCAGGCGGTTGTTGCGGCAATCATAATCGCTTAAGCGTCCGCTTACGGGTTCGTTTTCGATTCCGTCGATCCGGCCGATGTAAGTGTCCAGTTCGGTACCCGGAAAGTCGCAGTGGCGAAGACCGCTGCGCTGTTCCCGAAGCGCCGCCGAAGTCGCATTCAGCCCCCTTCCCAGACAGTTGGTCAGGGTGAATGCGGAAATAATCAAAGGCTGCATCAAGTGGGTGTGGAGAAAGATAGCGTGAGATGGCGATGTGAAGAATTCAAGTATTATGCCGAAGACGGATTCCGTCTGGCCAGCATCGCTGCGAAAAGAACCGCGAGAGCCGCGCCCATGGCCACGGTGCTGCCGATGGCGTTGAGAATGTTGACGCTCGATGTTGCCAGAATGCCGAAAGCCATTACTGCGCTGAAGCTGCAAATCAGAAGCGACAGGAGGGTCCGGTTGCGCTCCTCCGGGGTTCGGCTGGGTTTGTTGAAGAACAATGCCTGGTCCATGCCGAGCCCCATTACCAGGAGCAGCGAAACCAGGTGATAAAGCGACAGGCCTCCGTACAGCCTCATCAATACCGCTGCGGTGACGAAAGCCGCAGCGGCCATGGGCGTCACAACCCGCAGCATGCCGCCCGGCGAGCGGAGTCCGAAAGTCAGCAGGATCACGATGGCTGCCACGCTCGCGCCGAGCAAATGAACGGCTTCGCGCCGGTAATCCCGAAGCAGCCGGCTCGATGCCTCGCGAAGATCCAGATAGATGAGGTTCTTGTCCGCCGCGAGCGCCGCCTGCAACTGCGCGGCATCGGCCACGCCGACGAGCGGAACCAGGCCGACCCAGAGCTCGCCATGCCGGAAAAGGAGCGATTCGATCTTGAGTCGGAACGAGGTTCCGGCAAAGCTCGTTTCATCGAGCAGCGGCGTATGTTTCGCATGCGATACGTCGGCGATGAAGGGTTCGAAGGCATTGGGCTTGAAAGACGTTTTCCGGAGCGCTTCATCCAGGTTGCGCCGC
Source organism: Methylocaldum sp. (assembly GCF_039794385.1). Classification (NCBI taxonomy): domain Bacteria; kingdom Pseudomonadati; phylum Pseudomonadota; class Gammaproteobacteria; order Methylococcales; family Methylococcaceae; genus Methylocaldum; species Methylocaldum sp. The sequence goes on from NZ_JBDIVO010000282.1 coordinate 3,284, forward strand.
AGGATTTCCGTCTCGGGCAAGGCCGACTGCCGATGGCTTTGCGTTTCATGGCTGGGCAGGTAAAGCGCCGCCATGTCGAATCCGGCCATCGTTCCGTTGTCGGCCAGGGGCTGTAGGATTCTTTTCAGATCCTCGCTCCGCCTCAGAACGGTTTCGGCACCGGCGCCGGTTACGACGATCAACTGGCGAAGATCCGGTGCGCCCAGATCGCGGCGCAGGGCTTCGTCCAGCGCTTTGCGGGACTCGGGTACCGGGCTCAGGGCATCGATATCGTCGTTCCAGAGCGACGCGCCGGAGCCGGTTATCCATGCAATCGCGGCGAAGATCAGCAAGGGCGGAACGAAGCGGAACCGGCTTAGCCTTCTGAGAAACTCATCGGCATGCAACCCTCTGACGATCCGGTCGGGTAGGGCGATATGCTGGGGCATGAGCGCCGGCATGATCCAGCGGCAGGTCAGCCCGGCGGCCAGGAGTCCCGTCGCCGCGAAAACGCCCAATTGTGAAAGGCCTTCGAAGCCCGAAAACAGCATCGCGGCAAAGCCCGCCACGTTGGTGAGTATGCCAAGGCGTAGCGTCGGCCAGATCAGGCTTACCGTCTGGCGGCTGGTCTCTCCACGGCGCACATGGGTGAACAGATGGTTGGGATAATCGGCGGCGACGCCGAGCAAGGTCGCGCCGAATCCCAGGGTGATGCCGTGTATCCCGCCGGACCAGAGGCTCACCGCGCAGGTCCCTGCCAAGGCGCCCGTCGCCAGCGGCACCAGGCCGAGCAGGATGACCCGCAGCGACCGGTACACCGCCGCCAACAGCAGCGTGATCGCCAACGTATTGAGCAGGGACAGCCTAACGGCATCCTGCGTGATGGTGGCGTTGGCTTCCACCGAAAACGCGCCAGGGCCGCTCAGGAGCAGCTCGACCGAGCGGTTTCCCTTGACCGCCGCGAAGCTCTCCCGAATCGCAGCCACGGCTTCGGCCTGGGCATCCAGATCGAAAGCAGGCTCTTTCGTCTCCGCCACGAGCAGCGCCCGACGGCCGTCCGGCGAGAACCAGACGCCCTGTCGGAGCGAAGGCCCCGCGGATTTCATCCAAGGCCGCAAGGTTTCGAGGAATTCGCCGGTCGGATCGCGGGGCAGGAATTCCTTTTCCAATAAACCGGCCGGCGAGGCCAGTTCCGCCAGGCGCGCTTCCAAGGCTTGCCGGAGCCCTTCCGCGCCGAACCGCTGTTCGCTGACCTTAGGGCTCAAGAGATAGCGATTTTCGAACAGAAATTCCCGGTCTGCCGCGGAAAGCCCTTGAGTCCCGTTGTCGATCCGCACGAACGCGCGGTTCTCCCGCAACCGTTCCGCCAGGCGTCGACTGACCTCGGCCAGATCGGATTCCTTGTCTCCCTCCAGCGCCATGAGCAGCAGGCGGGACGCGACTCCGTGACGCAACTGCTCGACCAGGATCTGCTCCGCGATTCCCGCCTTTTTCGGGAGAAAATGCGTGAGGTCGGTGGAAATTGGTGTGCGGAACAGCGCGATCCATGCGCCTGCCGCCATGAGGACCAGCCACACGAAGACCGGCAGGCGCTCCCTCACGGCCGATGCTCGATGGTCATGACGGAGGTGTCGCCCCCGGTTTCCTCGATTTCGACTCGATCGATGCGGTCGCCGCTGCCTCGAATCCGGATGAACCGAACCAGCTTGGCCATATCCGGTTCGGTGGGCACCAGGGCCAGCAGCCAATTACGTTTCGATCCGCCGAAGCTGACTTTGTAAAAGCGGTTCAGGGTCGCGAGATCGCCCGCCAGCGGCGCCCTGATGCTTTCCACGAAAGCCCAGATGGCGGGTTGGGAAGCCAGCGAAAGGGTCTGTTTGACGCCTTTTGCGGGATTCTCGATGGTCAGGGAGTCGCCATCCACCGTATAGCGCTCCTCGAAGGGGGAAAGCACCCGTTTTTCGAGGAACGACGGCGCGCGGTAGATCAACGTGCCGCTCAGGCGCATGGGTTCCTTGAGGAGCGCCATGGTCTTGATTTCGGTATAGCGTTTCTCGCCGCTCTCGATGCGGGACAGTGCGCTCATCAGCGCATCGATGTCCCAGCGCTCGGCCGCGCCAGCCAGGGTTGCCGCCAAAATGAAGCTGAGCGGTATGGCGAGCCAACGCGAGATATGCCGTATGCGTCGCGCCAGGCAGCACGCCCGGCCCGTTCTTGTCCCAAAAGTCATAGGATGCCTATTGTTCTGATTCTTCGAGTAGGTTTCGGCGATGTATCGAACGCCGGAAGGGTATCTGAATAATCAATGATCGCGATGGGTGATGCGAGGTTGCCTACATGATAGTAAGGCGTCCTCCGGCAGGGAATAGCGGCGCGCTTTATCCGCTCCCATCTGGATGTTTCTCAAGGTCTAGCCCGGATTTCTCACGTCTCTTCGTCGCGATGGCGCCGAGGCGCCGGTGTGGCGCGCCGCACGGATTGAGCGACGGGGAAGGCGTAGCCGATACTACGTCGAGTCGGCGCGAGGGGCGAGGCGGAGAAGCCCATCCTCCGGTGAAGGATGGGCCTGCCGATCGGGCGGCCAAGGAAGGCCGCCCTGGACGTTGCGCGCAGCCGGATGGCGCAGCGCAAAGACGGCGCGTCACGGCGAGCGAATAGGCGTCCGCAGTAGAAGGGGGGTGAGAAATGTGGGCTAGAGCATTTTC
>NZ_JBDIVO010000283.1:0-5953 GCF_039794385.1 Methylocaldum sp.
CCGCTTCCCTGGTTTGGGAGTTCCAATAATGAGCGCGGCACCGCAAACGCTGGCGCCGTCTTCCCAGGCCGACTACATCTGCCGCCGGGTCGTGGATGCCCTGCTGCGGGAGAACCTCCGGGAGATTGTCAGCCGAGGCCGGCTGGTCGGCTCCGGCCCCACTCCGTTTTCCTCCTTACCGGAAGGCGGACGGCCGAAGCAATGGCTGGTCGCGGACCATCTCGGGGATGGCAGCTTATGGATTCCGGTGCGCCGCGAGGGTCTTCTTCAGGAGTTGACCTTGGACGAATTGCCCCTTATTCGGCGGCGAGACGGACGGCATGAAAGATTGTCCGACATCGCCGACATCCTGGCATGTTTCCGTCAAGGTCTGGATGAGGAGGCCTCCGCGCTGTTCGCCGATTTCGAAACGGAATGCCGTGCGGCGATCGAGCACGGCGTCTTGTGCGAAGCGGAGCGGAAGCGCTATTTCGCCGAGCTGCGCGCGGCACCGCGCACACCGGCGGATAGCCTCTACTGGCCGGAGCGTCAGCTCTATTACGAGCGCCTCGCTTCCTTTCTGGATCACCCCTTTTATCCGACGGCGCGGGCCAAGCTGGGGTTCGAAGCGGCCGATCTCTCGGCTTACGGACCTGAATTTCAGCGTCCGTTCCCGTTGCGCTGGCTGGCGGTCGCCAAGGATCTCTGCCAAGAAACCTCGTTTCCCGGCAGGGAAATCTGGTGGCCTTCTTTCGAGGAGGTGGGATTGGCATCCCGTCTCGAGGCCGACTACGCGCTGCTGCCGGTCCATCCGTTCCTGTGGAACCGGCGGCTGGACGGTCTGCTGGACGAGCATGGGCTTCGTTCGAAAGTCATCGCCGCTCCGGAAAGCCGCGTTTCGGTGTTGCCGACCCTCTCGGTGCGCACCGTGGTCGTGCGCGAAGAGCCCGATACCCACATCAAGCTGCCCCTTACCATCCGCACCCTGGGCGGCAAAAACATCCGCACCATCAAGCCCAGCACCATCGCCGACGGACACACGGTGCAGACGCTGCTCGGCCGCATCGCCGAACGGGAGCCTTGGCTGTCCGGCCTGCTTTTATTGACCGACGAAAGCCGCGGCGCCCATGTCGATCATCTGCCGTTCCTCGGCTACATTCTCCGCCGTTATCCCGCGGGACTGGAGCACGCCACCTTGCTGCCGGTCGCGGGTTTGGCGGCCGCGACGCCCGACGGACGGCTGGTGGCCGAAGAAGTGGCGGAGCGCTTTTTCGACGGTCGTCTGGAAGATTTTCTGAACGCGTATTGGGATCTTACCTTGCGCGTGCATCTATTGCTGTGGCTGCGTTACGGTATAGCCCTCGAATCCAACCAGCAGAATTCGATCCTGGTAATAAGCCGAGAGGCCCCAAGGCTCCGGATTTTGCTCAAGGACAACGATGCCCCGCGTATTCACGGCGACATGCTGAAAAGGCGTTGGCCCGAACTCGGGAAATTCGTCGAGCGTCTTCAGGACCGCCGCATCGTGGTCGACGAGGAGCTGGCGCTGGCACAGATGTTTCTGACCATCACTCTTCAGCTCAACGTCGCCGCCCCGCTGGAAGGGCTGACCGCCACCGGGCGATGGACCGCCGGCGAGCTCTATGTGGGGGTGCGCGGCAAGCTGGAAGCTATCCTGACCGAGCTGGAGGGGCAGGGGGAAGACGCCCGCCTGGCCCGCCGGGTTCTAATGGAAGACGACCGGCACTACCTCAAATATCTGCTTACCGCCGCAAGCCTGCAAACCAGGCAAGCGACCGGCGCTGCCGACGTCAACAAGTTCTACGGGAAAACCGCCCCCAATTTTCTCCGGGATCCGTCATGACGCCGCTTCAGCGCCGTACGGTGACCGCGGTGCTCGCCTGTCACTTCGTGTCCGCCTTCGCCGCCCTGGGGCTGCCGCCCTTTTTCGCGGTGATCCTCGGCAAGTCGTTCCACAGTGAGGAGACTTACCTCGTGGGCGGGCTTTACATCGTGCCCGCCCTGTTTGCGGCGCTCGCCGGTCCCTGGTGGGGGGCGCTGGCCGACCGCGTCGGCAAGAAAATCTCCCTGCTGCGCGCCCAGTTGGGTCTCTCGGCAAGTTTCCTGCTCGCCGGCCTCAGCGATAACCCTTGGACATTCTTCGTGGCGCTCATCCTGCAAGGCGTGTTGGGCGGCACCTTCGCCGCCTCCAATGCTTACCTTGCGACCGTGGTCAGCGGCAATCAGCTGAGCCGCTGCCTGACCTGGACGCAAGGCTCGGCGCGCGCCGCCCTGGCGGGCGCTCCGGCGGTGTTCGGGCCGTTCATGGCGTGGGATTCGCCGGTTCGGATCTATTGCTATCTGGCCCTGCTGCCGCTCTCGGCGGCGCTGCTCTTGTGGCGGCTTCCGGACGGCTCGACTGCAGCTTCCGCCAGGACGAAGGACACATCGGGCTCCATGCCCGGCGACGGTGCGCTATTCCGGCTTTGCGCCTTGCAGTTCGCCCTGATCTTCGCCACGGTGGTGACCTTTCCCTATTTCATCCCATTTGCCCAAGCGTCGTTTTCCGATCTGACCGCCACGCTCGCCGGGCTGTTGTTCGGTCTGCCCCACTTCGTCTACCTGCTGAGCGCCGCTCCCATGAGCCGCCGGCTCGATTCGGTTCGTCCGGAAAGGACGCTGATGCCGGGGTTTATTCTCCTGGCCGTCTCCCTGATCGGGCAGGCGCTGGCCCCGACGCCGGCCCTTTTGGGACTCGGGCGGCTCTTGATGGGGCTGGCCATGACCGCCTGTTTCATCGCCCTGCACAGCCTGATGGCCCGTGCGGCTCATCACCGCACAGCCGGCCGAACCTTCGGTCGCCTGGACAGCAGCTCCAAATGGGCTGGAGTGGCCGCCGGTCTCTCCGCCGGCCTCGTCGCTCAATCCTTGAATTTGCATGCCCCGTTTTTGCTCGGCGCGGCGGTGGTCGCCGTCGCCGCCTTTTGCTCGACAGGCCGGGCCTGCTCCCCGTTAACCAGCGGCAATACCTAAAGGAGATGATCATGTCGCAAAGAGCTCTGCAAAGCGTCTATCGCATCCTGTCCGCCGAAGATCAGGCCGGACGGCGCTGCATGGAAAATCTGCTGAACTGTTATTGTCGAGAAGTCGCGGGACCGTCCGGACAGATCGGCATCGGACCCCTGTTCGGCCAAAGCGATTGGCCGCTGGCCTTGCGCGCCGCCTTGCACCGTACCGGAGGGCAGGTGATGCACGTCCTTTTGTCCTCGATCGGAAGCCGCCTGCTCGTGGTCGTCGATGCGCCGTCGCCTACCGGCAATTACCGCTACCGCTCCCAACCCTATTACAAATTGCCGGGAAGACCCTGGACGCTCCTCGATTGGACAATGCTCTCGAGTTTGCTGCTCAGGGAAATGGCCTTGCGGCATGCATTGCCTTTCAATGCCGAGCTGATGGAGCAGATCCGGGATAGCGTCGCCGTCACGGCAACGATTCTCGCGAAATCTCAGCCCGAGGCGTTTTCGGCCGAACCGCTGGCAGCCTACCTGGAATCCGAACAATCCTTGACCTTCGGTCACGCCTTCCATCCCGCGCCCAAGAGCCGCCAAGGCTTTTCGCCGGAGGATCTGCAGCGTTATTCGCCGGAGCTTGGGACCTCGTTTCCGCTGTACTACTTCGCCGTACGCCGCGAGCATTTGGTCCAGGAGTCGCTGCTCTCCGAATCCGCGGAAGAATTGATACGGCTCCGGGCGCCTGCCGAGTCGAGGACCGACGACGATTTCGCCGTGGTGCCCGTCCATCCCTGGCAGGCGCGCTACCTGTTCGATCATCCCTTGGTGCGGGCAGCGCTTCGAGAGGATCGGCTGCGCGACCTTGGAATAGGAGGGCCGGCCTATTTTCCGACTTCTTCGATCCGCACGCTGTTCCATCCCGAAAACCCCTACTTCTACAAGCTGTCGCTGAACGTCCGCATCACCAATTGCGTGCGCAAGAATGCTCATTACGAGTTGGAGGGAGCCCTTGCCGTGACTCGAATCATGCGGCAATACCTGCCCGCCATTCGGGGGCTCTTTCCGGAATTCAGGGTGCTCGAAGAGCCGGCTTTTCTTTCGCTGGATCTTCACGGCTCGGATAGGCAGGAGAACCGGGCCGTGACCGAAGGCTTCGGACTGATCCTGCGGGAGGGGCTAGACCGCTTGGCGGAAGGGGAAACGCCGCTTTTGGCGGGAGCCCTGTTCGGCAACCGTTCCTTGGGCCGAGTGCGGCTCATGGCAACAGTGAATCGCCTGGCCGAACGCGAAGGTCTGTCCCTAGCTGCCGCCGCGGAAAGCTGGTTCGATGCTTATGTCGAACATCTCCTCTATCCCGTTTTCCACTGTTTCTTTAGCTTTGGGCTCGTCTTCGAACCGCATCTGCAAAACGTCTTGGCCGGCATCCGGGGCGGGAGGCCCTGCCGCGTGTGGCTGCGCGATTTCGAAGGGGTCAAGCTGGTGCGGGAACGGCGGGTTTTTCAGGAACTGGAGGGAGTCAGCGAGCGGGCGCGGCAGGCGCTTTTCTATTCCGAAGAGCAAGGGTGGAACCGGATCGCCTATTGCCTGTTCGTCAACAATTTCTGCGAAGCCATCGCACAGCTAGGCGAAATGGGGCCTAGCCTGGAAAGGCGGCTGTGGACCGTATTGCGCCATCATCTTCGCGAGTATCAGTGGCGCTACGGCGATCTTCGCTCCGCCGGGCGCATCAACGCCCTTCTGGCGGGCCAGCCGCTGCCGGCCAAGGCCAACTTCATCAACCGTTTTCTCAAGCGTCCCGATCGCGACGCAGGTTATGTGCCGCTTCCGCATCTCTTGGCCCAAGCCGGGGAGCCGTAGGATGGCGATCAACCACGACCGGGTCGTCGCCGCCGTCCGGCGCTTCACGTATCAAGCCGACGAACCCTGCTGCGCTTATGTCTACGACTTGGAGGCGTTGCGCCGCCATGTCGCTCATCTGGTGTCCTCGCTTCCCTCGTGTTGCGAGCTGTTCTATGCCGTCAAAGCCAATTCGGATTTGCCGATCCTGGAGACACTGGCGCCTTGGGTTGCGGGCTTCGAAGTGGCTTCGGGCGGCGAATTCGCTCTCGTGCGTGAACACTTCCGGGAAATCCCTGTGATCTTCGGGGGACCCGGCAAGCTGGATTCGGAACTCGCCGCCGCCCTGAGCGGCAAAGTGGAACTGCTGCATGTCGAGAGCCTGTGGGAGCTCGAACGGCTGGCTTGGCTGGCGCGCGAGGCGGGGCAACCCGCCTCGGTGCTGCTGCGCCTCAATCTACCCTTGGACGAAGTGCCGGCGACCTCCCTCGCCATGGGCGGCCGCGCCACCCAATTCGGCATCGAGGCCGGCCGGCTGTCCGAGTGCCTGGCCTGGCTGGACCTTCATCCCGAGATCCGTCTCCGCGGTTTCCATTTTCATCTGTTGTCCCACCAATTGGACGCGGAAGCCCATTTGCGTCTGCTCGCGGCCTATTTCTATCAGGTGCGGCAGTGGCAGGAAGAACACCGATTGGACATCCGGCACCTCAACGTCGGGGGCGGTATCGGCATCAATTATCGGGAGCCGGATAGACAATTCGATTGGACCGCCTTCAGCACCGGCCTTGCGCGCCTGGTTCAAGACAAGGAGATGGAGCGCTACCGCATCCGTTTCGAGTTGGGCCGCTACGTCAGCGGATTCTGCGGCAATTACGTCATGCAGGTGATCGATATCAAGCCATGCCTCGGCCGCTACTTCGTGGTCGGGCGGGGCGGGACCCATCACTTCCGGACGCCTTATGCCCACGGGCACAGTCATCCCTTTTTCGTGCTGCCCGTGGAGCGCTGGCCGTATCCGTTTGCGCGTCCCGAGATCAGGGACGCCAAAATCACGGTGGTGGGGCAGCTGTGCACGCCCAAGGACGTGCTCGCCACCGATGCTGCCGTGTCGCACGTCCGCGTCGGCG
>NZ_JBDIVO010000284.1:0-5909 GCF_039794385.1 Methylocaldum sp.
ATTGAACTCGTTGGTCCATGGCACAGGTCTCTTTCCACGGCATCGGCGTTTCCTCCTCGCCAATACCTTAATGGATGTAAACCATGTGCCCGGTCTGTTTTGTAAAGGATCATACCGGTTTGTACCGTCTTTCTCCCTCTCCCTCCGGGAGAGGGTTGGGGTGAGGGGATCGAACAACTATGGCAATCCGAATTGCCTCTAACACTGCCTCAAGATCGCCGAGCACTTCATGATTCCAAAACCGCAACACCCGATAACCCAAAGCCTGTAAGTACCGGGTTCGCTGATTGTCCTGTTCCTGTTGCTCGGTATGCTGTCCACCATCGAGTTCAATGATCAGCTTTGGTTCTAGATTAAGGAAGTCAGTGATGTAGGGGCCGATGGGTTGTTGCCGACGGAACTTGCAACCTTCCAGCTGGCGGTTTCTCAACCGGCTCCACAATAATTTCTCCGCGTTGGTCTGTTGTTTTCGTAGCGTTCGGGCCAGTTGTTTCATCGGAAGAAAACCTAGTTTCGATCCCCTCACCCTAACCCTCTCCCGGAGGGAGAGGGAACTGAGGGCCGAAGTAATGGGCACAGACTACCACCGGCCTTTGCCCATCCTACCGTGTGCCGCGAGTGTGTATTCAAGGCGCCTCCATCACCGTCCCGCACTTCTTGCACGTCCGGTTTTCCTCGCTGGAATAGAACCGCTCGAAAACCGGCGGCAAGTCCTTCTCGATGTTTTCGAGGTGGAAATATTCCTCGTAGAGCAAATTCGAACAGTTGTCGCAGTACCATAGGAGACCGTCGTTTTCCGCCGGTCCTCGCTTTCGCTCTATGACCAGCCCCACCGTGTCGGCGAAGCGCTGAGGGGAATGGGGGATGCGCGGCGGAAGCAGAAAGATATCGCCTTCCCGGATGCGGATGTCCTTGGGGTTTCCGTCCTCCATGATCTTGAGAACCATGTCGCCCTCGACCTGGTAGAAGAACTCCTCGCCTTCGTCGTAGTGATAATCCTTGCGGCGGTTGGGGCCGCCCACCACCATGACGATGAATTCCGCGTCCTCGAACACCTGTTTGTTGCAGACCGGGGGCTTGAGCAGATGGCGGTGTTGGTCTATCCACTCGCGGAAGTTGAAAGGCTTGAGCTCTCTCACGGCGATTCTCCGTTCTCATTCGATGGTCGCGATGCACTTCAGCTCGATCGCGATGGGGGTCGGCAGCCGCGACACTTCGACGGTCGTCCGGCAGGGCTGATTGGTCCTGAAGTATTCCGCGTAGAGCCGGTTGTAGACCGGGAAATCCTTTTCCATATCGGTCAGGAAGACGGTGACGTCCACCAGCTTGTCCCAGTGGGAACCCGCTTCTTCCAGGATATGGCGGACGTTCTCGAAGACTGAGCGGCACTGCGCCTCGATATCGTAGGCAACGATATTCCCGTCCTCGTCCAGCTCGACGCCCGGAATAATCTTGCTGCCGCGTTTTCTCGGCCCGACCCCAGACAGGAACAAGAGATTTCCCACCCGCCTGGCGTGGGGATAGAGGCCCACGGGTTCCGGTGCTTTTTCCGAGTCGATACGCTGACCCGCCATACGCGCTATCCTCCGAGATAAACGCAGACGTTCTTGGCTTCGGTGAAAAACTTGAGCGCCTCGAAGCCGCCTTCCCGGCCCACGCCCGATTGCTTCATGCCGCCGAAAGGCGTCCGGAGGTCGCGGAGCAGCCAGCAGTTGATCCAGATCACCCCGGTATGGATCCGGTTCGCCAGGCGATGGCAGCGCTTGAGGCTTTCGCTCCAGACTGTGGCGGAAAGCCCGTACATCGTGCTGTTGGCATACTCGACCGCTTGGTCTTCGCCATCGAAAGGCATCAGGGTGACCACGGGGCCGAAGATTTCCTCCTGATTGACCCGGCAGTCCGGGGAGAGACCTTCGATGATGGTCGGCTCGACGAAGAATCCGTTTTCGCAGCGGCCCTCAAGACGCACCTGCCTGCCGCCGGTCAGGATCCGCCCGCCCTCGGTCTGCGCCAGATCGATGTAGGACAGCACCTTGCGGAGGTGGCTTTCCGAAATGAGCGCGCCGACGTCGCAGTCTCCGCTCAGTGGATCGGCCACGCGCAGCGCCTGGGTCCGTCGCAGGAATTCGTCCCTGAACGTTTCGTAGATCGGCCGTTCGACGAAGATCCGCGACCCCGACAGACAGATTTCGCCCTGATTGAAAAAGGACGAGCGGACCGTGGTGCTCACGGCGCGTTCGAAATCGCAATCGGCAAAGATGATGTTCGGATTCTTGCCGCCGAGTTCCAGGGAGAGCTTTTTGAACTTGGGAGCCGCGGTTTGAGCGATCCGGGCTCCGGTTTGGGTGCCGCCGGTGAAGGAGATGGCCTCCACGTTCGGATGCTCGACCAGGCTTTGCCCGGCCTTGGCGCCGGTGCCGTGGACGATGTTCAGAACCCCCGGCGGAAGCCCCGCTTCCCGGCAGATTTCCGAGAGGTAAAACGCCGTCATCGGCGTCAGTTCCGAAGGCTTGGCCACGACAGTGTTCCCCGCGGCCAGCGCGGGCGCGACTTTCCAGGTAAAGAGATAAAGCGGGAGGTTCCACGGCGAAATACAGCCGACGACGCCGAGCGGCACGCGGAGCGTGTAATTCAGCGCTTGGCTTCCCATGGCATGGGATTCGGAGAAGAAATGCTGGATGGCTGAGCTGAAGAATTGGAAATTGGCGGCGGCTCTCGGGATGTCGACCTGGCGCGCCGCGCTCAGGGGCTTTCCGGCATCAACCGATTCCGCGCGGGCGAGCGCGTCCGCCTTGGCTTCGATGAGATCCGCGATCCGGCGCAGCAGCCTGGATCGCTCTTCCAGCGGAGCCTCGGCCCAGGCGGGAAACGCCGTCCTTGCGGCGGCTGCGGCGTGGTCGATATCGGCGGAATCGGAGTCCGGCACTTCCGAAAACAAACGGCCGGTGGCCGGTTCGATGTTTTCGAGATAGCGGCCGGAAACGGGCGGAACGAGTTCGCCGGCAATGTAATTCGCGATTCGTTGCATATTTACAAGCTCATCGTACGTCCCCCGTCGACGGGCAGATTGATCCCGGTGATATACGAAGCCAAATCGGATGCGAGAAAGCCCGCCGCATAGGCAATTTCTTCGGGCTTTCCGAAACGTCCCAGGGGAATCGAGCGTTTAGTCTGTTCGACCACGTCATCGATGGATTTGTTCGAGCTTCGGGCTTTGGCCTCCATGATAGCCCTGAGCCTCGCCGTCTCGGTCGCTCCCGGAAGGATGTTGTTCACTGTGATGCCGAAGGGCGCGAGTTCGCCCGCCAAGGTCTTGGCCCAGTTGGCCATGGCGCCGCGCACCGTGTTGGAGACGCCGAGTCCCGGAATTGGCTGCTTGACCGAGGTCGAAACGATATTGATGATCCGGCCGTAGCTCTCGCTCCTCATGCCGGGGAGCAGGGCCTGGACCAGGATATGGCTGCAGATGAGGTGGCGGGTGAAGGCCTCGGTGAATTCCTCGATCCCGGCTTCATACAGAAGCCCGCCCGGCGGTCCGCCTGTGTTGTTGACCAGGATGTGAATGGGAAGAAGCGCCGGCAGGCGTTCTTCCAGGATCTGCTTCAAGCGATCGGGACAGCCGAAATCGGCTATCAAGTAGCCGTGCTTCTGCCGATGTGCGGAACTGAGCCCCCCACAGACGAGCTTCAACGCCGACTCGTTGCGGGCAAGGAGAACGACCTCGGCGCCTTGATCCGCGAAAAGCATGGCGATGGCCCGGCCGATCCCTTGACTGCTGCCGCACACCAGCGCCCTTTTACCATCCAGTAATCCCATCGAGATCGCTCCCATCGGTTTTCTGCAAACCTTACAACGAATGATCAGCGTGTGCCATAAACCCGTTTCGCCGGGTTGATCCATGTCGTAGGGTGGGTTAGGTGCGCCTACATACCGCCTGTACGCGGCCCACCGAGTCAGGCGCGCACCGTAACCCACCACACCGCGCGTTGGTGGGTTACGGCGCACGCAAAGCACAGTGATTGACATCGGAGTATGCTGGAGTGCGCCTAACCCACCCTACGAAATCCCGGTTTTCCGTCAGACCTCGACATGGAAGGCTCTAACCTCCGATTCTATCCCCGGTCTAAGCAGTTAACGAGCCCACCCGTCATGACATCCGAACCGCTATCAAAACTCTCGGTTTTAAGCCGAGCGCTCGAAGGGGAGCTTTTGACCGACCGGCTCTCGCGCCTGCTTTACGCCACGGACGCCTCGCCCCACCAGAAGATGCCTCTGGCCGTGGCGCGGCCCAAGCACCGGGACGATTGCGTAACGCTGATGAGATTCGCCGCGCAGGAACGGCTGCCGCTGATTCCCCGCGCAGCCGGAACCAGCCTGGCGGGGCAGTGCGTCGGCGACGGTCTGGTAATCGATTTCACCCGCCACATGAACCGGATCGTCTCGATCGACCCGGAGCGGAGGCGGGCACGGGTCCAGCCGGGCGTGATCCGCGACGATCTCAACGATGCGCTGAGCCCGTTCGGGCTGATGTTCGCCCCCGATCCCTCCACCTCCAACCGCTGCACGATAGGCGGCATGTTCGGCAACAACGCCTGGGGCAGCCATGCCTTGCGCTACGGCACGACCCGCGATCACAGTCTGTCCGCCGAGGCGGTCTTGAGCGACGGCAGCATCGCCCGGTTCGAATCACTTGGAGGCGAACAGCTTCGGGAAAAATTAGCGCTGGACAATCTGGAGGGGCGGATTTACCGCGCCGTGTATCAGGCGATCGACCGTCGCCGGGCGCTGATTCTCGATCGCTTCCCCCGCCCCGACGGCATTCCCCGCAACGCCGGCTATCCCCTGGACGTGCTGGCGCGCGGGCAGCCTTGGGAATCTCGGGGGCCGCCTTTCAATCTGGCCCGATTGCTGTGCGGCAGCGAGGGAACCCTGGCTCTGGTCGGCGAAATCGAAGTTGGGCTCGTGCCGCTGCCTGCCCGGCGCCGCTTGGTCTGCGTCCAGTTCGACAGCCTGCCGCAAGCGCTTTCGGCGGTGGCCGTGACGCTGAACCATAAGCCGTCGGCATTGGAATTGGTCGACCGGCATATCCTGGAGCTCACCAAGACCAATCTGGAACAGCAACGTAACCGGTTCTGGATCGAAGGCGATCCGGCCGCCGTGCTGCTGATCGATTTCGTGAACGAAACCGGCGGTGAAGTCGACGCCACGGTCTCAAATCTGATGGCCGAATTGCGCTCGCGGAATTTGGGTTATGCCCGGAAAGTGCTCGAATCGCCGCTCCGGGAGCGGGCGCTGGGCCTGCGCGCGGCGGGATTGGGCCTGCTCATGGGCATGCCGGGTCCGGTCAAAGCCGTCACCGGCATCGAAGACACGGCAGTGTCAGTCAAGGATCTGCCCGCTTATGCCGAGGCGATTTTCTCGATCATGGCCCGCCATGGTGTAGATTGCGTCGTCTTCGGTCCGGCCGGATGGGGCGTGTTGCATTTCCGCCCCTTGCTCGATCTGCGCAGCCGGGAAGGCCGGCGTCTTTACGAGCGCATCGTCGAAGAAGTGTTCGAACGGGCGATCCGTTTCGGCGGGACGATCAGCGCCAAGCATGGCGACGGCCGCCTGAGATCGCCTTATTTGGAAGGTCTTTTGGGTGGGGAACTTTATGGGCTCCTGCACGGGATCAAGGCCGCCTTCGATCCTCACGATCTTTTGAACCCGCACAAGATTTTCGATCCTCCGCCGTTGGTTTCGGATCTGAGAGCCCATGAGAACGGGAAACCGGTTGCCGCCTACTTCGACTGGAGCCGCGAAGCGGGCTTAAGAATCGCCGCTTCGAAGTGCAACGGCGCCGGGGTCTGCCTGAAAAGCGCCGGGCGCGGCACGATGTGCCCCTCCTATATGGCGACACGGGAGGAAAA
>NZ_JBDIVO010000285.1:0-5853 GCF_039794385.1 Methylocaldum sp.
GTATAAAGAGGGCCCTCGATGTATTCTTCGAGCAGGATGGCCTGGCCGGGCTGAGATTTCCAGAGCGCTCGGCAGTGCCGTTCCAGCTCGCTCGCATTCCGCACCAGACCGACCTCGAGGCTCGCCACCCCGTCGCGCGGCTTGGCCACGCACGGGAAAGGGGCGTCGGACATGCGGCGTGCCAAACCTTCCTCGTCCCATACCACGGCATGCCAAAGCGGATCGATGCCTTTCAATCTCAGAGCGCACCGCATCTCCGCCTTGTTCTTGGCCCGATAAGCGACCCGCCAGTCTTTGCCGGGCAGGCCGAAATATTCCGCCGCGATCGCGGTGCTGGTCTGTAAATGGTCGCTATTGGAAAAGATCGCCGCCGGTTTTTTTCCGCGCCGCGTGATCGCCTCGATCACGGCGATGGGATTGAAGACATCGCAGGCGACCACGGCATCCGGATAGGCCGGCAGCTCGCCTCCTCCGAAATGCTGCCGATGCGCTTCGGCTTGGTCGGTCAGAAGCACGACCGGTAGACCCAAGGCGCGTGCCGCAGGTAAAAAGCCTTCGTTCACCGAGTCCGTTGGGACATGGGCTAGCAGAATCAATTCAGACATGGATGTTCCCTTTTTTCCAAAAAATTAAAGATCGAGCTGCAGGCTGAGCATGACGGAGCGCCCTGGCCCCGGCACTCGGCCAAGGCTGGTGTCCACGCCACGGAAGTAGTAGTTCTCGTTGAACAGGTTATTGGCTGCCAGCCCAGCCCGAAGGTTAGTCCCGTCGATACGGAAATCCTTCGTCACCTGAGCGTTCCAGACCCAATAGGACGGAATCTCGCCCCGGCTGCCCGTGGCGTCCTCCCGCTCGGTGTTGGCGGCATCGGTGAAGGCGGAACTGAGATACAAGCCATTCACGTTGAAGTTGTAGGTACCGATTCGGTAGTTGCCCTGCAGGGTGAATTGATGCGTGGAACTGAAGGGCACCCGGTTGCCTTTGAAGGCGACCTGGGTGGCTCCGCTGAACACGTTGTTGAGCTGCTCCGTATCCACGTAGGTGTAGCCCGCCTTGAGATCCAGCCCCGGCAGAAGCGAGGGGGTCCAGCCTAATTCCGTTTCGTAACCCTGGTGACGGGTTTTGCCGAGATTGCGGAATTTCGTGGTGCCGTTCTCCACGACGGCGACGATCTGGTTTTCGAAATCGAATTGGAAAAAGGTGAAAGCGGCCGAAAGCTCCGGCAGCGGCGTTAAACGCATGCCCGCTTCGTAGTTCCAGGCTTCTTCCACCCCCGTATCACCCTCGAGGGTAATTTGGGTGAACTGAACCGGCTGCAAGGATTTGTGCAGGTTGCCGAACAGGAAAACCTTGTCGGGCCAAAGATGAAACCCCACATCAAGGCCCGGCAGAAGCTCGTCGTTTCGGCTGCCGGCCTCGGTTCCGTTAAGCCGGTTGTGGCTGGTTTGATCAATCCACTCCACGCGCAGCCCCGGCGTGGCGCTCAGACGTTGGTTCCAGACGCTTAGCGTATCGCTGGCGTATAGCGCGACGGCATCAGTGGTAAATTGGAAATCCTGGGCACGATTGACTCGACCGGTGCTCAGACGGCGCCGATCCACCGCTTGATCGACCTCCTCGCTGACGTAACGTCCGCCCAGGGTGAACTTGTGATCCAGCCAACCGGTAGTCGCCCCCACGGTCAATCGAGGCTCGGTACCATAGGCGGTGAACGTGCGCGGACTGGTTTGCACGCCGTTGGACACCCTGGACGGATCGAGACTGCACGAAGTCGCGGTGCTGTTCAATAGGCAGCCGACGGTAAACTCGCGGTCGCTGGTATGGGCGAAGTTGCTCCAATTGAATTCGGCCGGCGCGCCGAAAAAATCGAAATTTTGGTTATAGATCAGGTGCCCTCGCACGGTGTGGCCCTGGAACTTATCAAACGGCCGCTGCGACTGGAAGCGGTCGTCACGATAGGCCTCGGGCGACAAGCCTCCGGGCAGTTCCGTGTCGGTGTTGTAGTATTGCAAACGGGCTTTGATAGAAGCGTTGTCCGTGAGGAACCAATTGGCGTCCGCGATCAGGTTCTCGACTTCGGTGTCGGAATGGGACCGAAAGGAATCGCCTAACACGGTGTTCGCCTGGAACTGCAAGCCCAGCCTGTCGTTCACAAATCCGCCGACCCGAAAATAGCTGTCGGTGAGAACGTTTCCGGTTTCGCTGGAGATCGTCAGCGCTTCCTTCAGCGTGGTACTGAATGTTTCCGGGATCGGCTTGCTGACGAAGTTGATGACACCGCCGACGTTGTTGGGCCCGTAGCGCACCGCCACCCCGCCCCGCGCTACGTCGATGCTCTCCACCGTTTGCATGGTCAGGGGAAACATCGACAGTCCGGTCTGCCCGTAAGGTGCCAGCGCGATGGGTATGCCGTCGACCAGTACCAGCGTGCGCTGGCTGCGCCGGGGATCTAGGCCGCGCACACCGATATTCGGCAGAATACCGGTCCCGCTTTCATCCTGTACGCGGACACCCGGGACCAGCCTCAAGGCATCCTCGACGTTACGCATGCCGGCTTGGTGAAGCTCCCGTTCGGTAATCGCCGTGCGGGCGCCGGGATAGGTTTTGACCGAATCTTCCGTGGGGGCTCCCAGCCAATCGCCCGTAACTTTCACTTCTTCGAGCTCGGTGGTTTCCAAAGCCGCGATAGACCGATTCGAGTCCGCCTCCTGCCCTCCGGCTCCCTCATCGGCAACCCGTTTTTCGCCCTGGAGATCCTGATTGGATTCCTCGCTAAGCGCCGGGAGCGCAAAGGCGGCGAGCCCAGCGAGAATAACGGTGGTAATTTGGCAAGACCCACGCTGCATAAATAAAGCTCCTTTGTTGTTTTTGTAAGCCCGGCAGATCGCCTCATCCCGAGGATGAGGTTTCGTCGCTCTCTGCCGTATTAGTAATGTGAATGCGAACGATTCTCATGTCAATAAAATTTAAGAAAGCGGCATGCCAGACCCCGTTTGGGCGCCAGCGACGCCGTCTAATCCGTTGAAACCTTGAAACTCAGCGGCGTTAGCAGGATATGAACTGTGCTATGCTGGGCGGGTCATGCGCCCCGGACTTGATACATTGCGGCGACTGAATCCTAAACCGTATACTCCGACCAACAACTAGAAATGGAGCGATCTGTGGAAAAACCTTTTATCCTGCATATGTTCACCCCGGAAAAGAACCTCAGCCCGTTCGACGTTAACATGGCTTTGGACGCCGGCTGGATTTCCGCCATTCCGTACCTCCATATCGAACTGGGCGAAGTCACCGCCCTCGTGCAAGATGCGATTTTCTCCAGAAGTCCGAGCGGCGTGAAACGAACCGGCATTTTCATCGGCGGAAGAGATGTAAAGATGGCCATGGACATGCTCCGCACCGCTCAGAAGTCCATGGTTCCGCCCTTCGTGATCTCCGTGTTTGCAGACCCTAGCGGCGCCTTCACCACGGCCGCAGCCATGGTCGCCATGGTGGAGCGGGAACTGGAAAAGCGCCATCAAACCAACTTGCAGGGCAAGAATGTACTCGCTTTGGGAGGCACGGGTCCGGTCGGACAGATTGCCGCGGTGTTGGCCGCCAAGGCCGGAGCCAACGTAAAAATCATCGGCCGCCAGCTGGAAAGAGCCCAGAAGATCGCGGAACTATGCAATGCCGAATTCGGTAACGGTCAAACCGATATTCAAGGCGATGCAGACGCCAACAAACCGGAGCTGATCAAAACCGCCGATGTGGTATTTGCTACCGCCGCAGCCGGAATTGAAGTGCTGAGCGCGGAATTGGTCGCCTCTGCTCCGCAACTCAAAGTCGCCGCCGATGTCAATGCGGTTCCGCCGTCGGGAATCGCCGGTCTCGGCCCTCACCACAAGGGCACGGAAATTGAGGGTTCCCGTAGCGGCGCCGTCGGCGTTGGAGCCTTGGCTATCGGTAACGTGAAATACCAAACCCAGCACAAACTGCTGAATATAATGCGCTTTCAGTTGCGACAATCGGATAAGCCGGTTTTCCTAGATTATAACGATGCTTTCGAAGTGGCTCGGGAATACGCAAAGAAGCTTTAAAGCGTCAAAGCAGAAATTCATTAATATGCTATTTCTTACTATGGATTCAATGGCCACATACTGAGTGGCCATTATCCGGTTGGTAATTAATTATTCGACCATCCGATGGCTAGGGACAATTATCGGGTTCGAGGGTATTTAATTATCCATATAAAAACAATAGTTAACTGGATCAGCCAAGAGGAGCATAATAATGAATAATACCGCCGAAGCCATTAAAATCACGGATGCCGATAATGATCGATTGCTCAAGGAAATGGTGGACAAAAGCTATACACGATGCCGACTAACCGGGACCTTTATAGATGACTTTTATAATGCCTTTATCGCAACATCGCCCAGAATTGCGGAAAAATTTCGGAAAGCCGACTGGGAAGCTCAGAGGCGTTTGCTGGATCACGGCATCAGGCATTTGATTCTGTTTTTTCACGAGCCTAGCCCCGTCACGGCGGAAAAGATGATTCAGCTCGGTGAATCCCATTCCAGAAGCAGACTTAATATAGAACCTGATCTTTATGATTTTTGGGTTTCTGCCCTGATATCGACCGTCGCCGAAAGCGATCCAAAATTCAATCCCGAACTCGAAGCAGCCTGGAAAACGGTTGTCGAGCGCGGCATTGCCGTCATGAAATCCATGCATGACGACTAAGCTACCTAAGACCAAGTATCTTTATTACTGACGTAGAGAAACCAACACATGTCCAAACGCAGTGTTTTATACATGCTCGATCCGATGCCCCATAACAGCCCGTTCGATATCAACATGGCGGTCGATGCGGATTTCGACATGATTATTCCGCTCAACAACGTAAAGCTCGAGGAAATCAACGGCCTTACGCAAGACGCCATCTTTTCGCGCGGACCGGAAGGCGTAAAAAGAACGGGCATGTTTATCGGCGGACGCGATATCGGTTTGGCCGTGAGTATGTTGGAAGCTACCCAAAAGGCCATGGTGCCGCCCTTCCAGTTTTCCGTCCTGGCCGACCCCAGCGGAGGTTTTACCACGGCGGCGGCTTTAGTCGCAGTGGCTGAAAAACAACTCAAGGAGAAACACGGCATGGAGCTGAAAGGGTGCAATGCCGTGGTGTTCGGCGGCACCGGCCCGGTAGGCATAGCCACCGGGGTTATTGCCGCTTTGTGCGGAGCGGAAACGACGATCATCGATCACGCGTCGCTCGACAATGCACTGGAAAAGGCCGATACCTACGGGCGCCTGTTCCAAACTCGCCTGGAAGGCACATGTGCGGCATCCGAGGCCGACAAGGCCCACTTGCTTCACAAGGCGGATGTCGTGTTCTGCACGGCCAAGGCCGGAGTGCAGGTTCTAAAAGCCAGCGCCCTGGCGGAAGCGAACCAACTCAAGGTTGCGGCGGATGTGAACGCGGTTCCGCCATTGGGTATCGAGGGCGTCAAGCGGACCGATTTGGGCACTCCGCTCAAGCATGCAGTCAACTCTCCGGGTGCCGTCGGCATCGGTGCATTGGCGGTCGGCGATTACAAGTACAAGCTGCAACAGCATTTGCTCCGCTCGCTCCTGACCCAGGAAGAGCCCGTTTTTTACGATTTCCGCGAGGCATTCAAAATCGCCCGGACCATGGTCTGACGCGTCGGCTTCGCAGCTTTCCCGAAGTCGAGCAAACCGCCACAAGGGATGCCAATCGGCATCCCTTTTCTAAGCCGACATTCGAAAGTCATCGAAGCTTGTCCGACGTTCCTTTAGAGCGCGTTCATCTCGCTCATACGGCATAACGGGCTTGGCGGAAGTCGTTGGCGC